>SCUG01000028.1 GCA_004297645.1 Saprospiraceae bacterium
AGACGGTGAACGTCGTTCCCTCGCCCAACTGGCTTTCCACGGAAATACTACCGCCCAGCAACTTCACCAATTCCTGCGTCAGGGTCAGGCCGATGCCGGTGCCAGCCCCTGCCCGGCCCTCTCCGAAAAACATAGCCTCCCCCCGGCCCCCTCCGAAGGAGGGGGTGACGTGCGGCTCCCCCCGGCCCCCTCCGAAGGAGGGGGTGACGTGCGGCTCGACGTGTGGCTCCCCCTCCTTCGGAGGGGGCTGGGGGGAGGCTTGGTAAAAGCGCTCGAAGATATGGGGTAAATCTTCCGGTGCGATACCGAGGCCATTATCGCTGACAGTGAGGGTTAGATTTGACAACTTTTCAAAAGTTGTCAAATCTGCCCGCAAGGTCACCGCCCTGCCCTCCGGGGTAAATTTGATGGCGTTCGACAGCAGGTTCGACACGATTTGCATGAGCTTTTCCGCATCATAGTCCATCACGATTTCAGGCAAGGCCGGCTCCATGTCGAGGCGGATATTTTTCGCAGCGGCCAACGAGTGGAACGACTCCACGAGGTATTTCAGGTAGCCCACCACGTCGCCTTGAACGAGGTGCAGCGGCATGCTCCCCGATTCGAGCTTGCTCAGGTCGAGCATCTGGTTGACGAGGTTGAGCAGGTTTTGGCCGTTGCGCTTTATCATGTCCAAGCTGGAAATTAGAAATTGAGAAATTGGAAATTGAGAAATTGAAGCACCGCCCAATTTCCCAATTTCCAATTTCCCAATTTCCGATTTCACCTCCTCCGCCATGCCGAGAATCACCGTCAGCGGGGTGCGGAATTCGTGGGTGATGTTGGTGTAGAGGTTGGTTTTGAAGGCGTCGAGTTCCTGGAGGCGGAGGGTTTCGGCGTGTTCAAGTTTTCGGCCGAGTTGGAAGCGGTAGAAAAAGTACGAGCCGCTCAAAATAAAGGCCGCATAAATCAAGTAAGCCCACCAGGTGGCCCACCAGGGAGGGGTGATGGTCAATTCGACAGTCAATCCTTCTTCATTCCAGGCTCCATCGCTATTGCTGGCAATGACCCGAAAAACGTAGTCGCCAGGGTTCAGGTTGGTGTAAGTTGCCGTCCTTTCCGGTCCAGCATCTGTCCACTCTTCGTTAAAACCTACCAGCTTGTATTTGTAATGGACATTTTTCAAGCCGTTGAAACTCAGCGCTGCAAATTGAAAGGAGAATATATTGTCACGATGGGACAGCGTGATATGCCGGATTAATTCGGGGGATTTTCCGAAGTGCCGGGTCCGGTTCAGCACCTTGAAGTTGCTCAGGACTATCCTTGGCGGTGTCTTGTCAAAATAGATGGAGTCAGGATGAAACGCCATGAAGCCCGACGACCCTCCGAAAAACAACCGCCCATCAAGACCTTTTGAACAGGAGCCGGAATAAAACCCTTCCATTTCAGCCCGGACATCGAAGGAAATAATGGAGTCATTTGACGGCATGTATTTGGACAACCACCCGTCGAAAGCAACCCAAACATTGTCTTTTTCATCGCTGAGGACCGACACGACGCTGGTGGTGGGCAACCCGTCGTTCGAGGTCAAGGTGCGGCACTTTCCGGTTTCAACATCGTAATTGACCAGCCCTGTTGGCGTCGCCATCCATACGCCAGATTTCTTAGTCAAAGCAAAATTTCGGACACTAATGATAGCTGGCCTGTGAGGGCCTTCTTTAGAGAAAATCAAGGGCTTGAACCGCATTGTAGCCCGGTCGAATAAAGCAAGTATACCTGTGGAGAATTCCCCCGCATTGACCAATATATTCCCGTCGGGCAACTGCAGCATGTTGTATATGAACGGGGTGACAGATGGAATGTCTTTTTTTGGATAAAACCATTGGCGGCGATTCGTGTGTCTGTTCAATTTACAAAGTCCCATAGCATTGCCTACCCACAAAATGCCGGGGTCGTAGACATCCTCGAACAAAACCGTGTTGAGTTGCGTGTTTATCGTGTCGCCCGAATCCATCCTTTGCCATGTCCATTTTGATTCATCAAAGGCATACAGGCCATTTCCTGTATGTATTGCCCAAACCATGTTGTCGGAGCCTGAATAATAAAAACTTAAAGCCTGGACTTTGGGCACACGGCCGGGAAATAATGTTTGCGGCTTTAATCCCAATTCAGGTGCATAAAACAATTTGCTGTTTAAAGTCGTCGTCCATATACGTCCCTTTTTGTCCTGGTGGACCCGGTATATGTTGTTTTCATTAGCTTCCATGCCAGGCCTGACCTGGTACACCGGGAATTTGACCGATGAAAGGTTTATTTTTTGACAACCGAGCGTCGTGCCTATCCACAGGTTGTCTGCCCTGTCCTGCATCAAAGAATACAACTGGTTGTTTGCAAGGCCGTTTGCCATGTAAGGCGAGTGCTGGAAATGCCGGGTTTGATGATTTTTATGGTCAATAAATGCCAGCCCTTTGAACTGGAACGCCAGCCAAATGTATTGATTCCGGTCAATCAAAATGTCATACACGCCTTGGTTGGCTAAGGAATCCGGCAGCGGTACGGGCAATAACCGCTTTTCGTCCGGGTCCCATATTATCGTCCTTACAGTGGTAGCAAGCCAAAGGCAGCCTTTTTTATCTTCCTCAATGTCACGAATATATTGTACCCTGGTTGAATAGCCCAAGTCTTTAATATCCAAGAAGCCAGCCTTGAGGCTATTTTTGTCAGTATCCAGTTTTTGCAGGCCATGATCCCCGCCTACCCATACCCGACCTTTGGAGTCCTGTTTGATGCACCGGATATTGATATTTTCCGCCACTCCTTCCGGGCTTGCCACTGGCAGGAGTGAACAATCCTGCTGATTGAACCTAAAAAGTCCATTAGCCGTGCCGGCCCAAATCGTATGGTCTTTATCTTCAAATACCACCTGGACAGCATTGCCCGAAGGGCCAATTTGACTTGCAGACAAAAGCAGTTCAAAATCGTCGGTCTCCCGGTGGTACAGGCTCAGTTCTCCTTCTGTCACGACCCAAATGTTCCCTTTGCTGTCTTCCAATAGCTGATGGACAATGGATGATGCAAGGGAGGAATTATCTCCAAGGACATGGCGGTACTCCTTGAAATCATACCCGTCGAACTTGACCAAACCATCTATGGTCCCCATCCAGATAAAACCAAAGCTGTCTTCCAGGATGTCCAGGATTTGCTCATTGGGCAGGCCATTTTCAACGCTGTATGTTTCAAAACGGAGGGTTCGTTCCTGGCCCATGGTGGGGAAGGGGGAGAAGAACAATGAGAAGAAAATAAAAAAAATGGCGCGGGAAAATTGGTTGGTCGAGGAAATTCGGGGCTTGCAAAATTTATCAAAAAAGGCATGACCAATGGACTTGCACGGGGCAGCATGCAACAGCCGGGAAAAACCCGGGCACTTGATGAGGAGGGTCTTGGTAAGCATGTTTCAACGCATTGGTTTTCTCAAGTAGTCAATGTGCCGATTTGCCCCTATTTGTACAGGTGATGGTAAAGTTAATTTTTTTCGGGAATGGATAAGAAAAAAAAGCACAGGCGGGGGCGCCCGTGCTTCTAAATGCGCTGAAAGATGATTTGATATTGTTTGTGATTTTGATGAGGTGCTTATCTGGAACGGGGAAAAATACAAACCCAAAAAAGACCATTTACACCATGCCTAACGTAACCAACATTAGCGCCATCGTCATTATCGTCGTCAATCCACCGGGCTGAGAAAAGAAGTTTTTCGCAGAAAAACAAAACGCCTTTCTTGACGGCAAATGGGAAAGGCGCTTTTGTTTTTGGGTTGATGAAGTTGATAGAGGTTTAGAGCTTGTTTGCGTTTTGGGTTTCGAGGGAAAAAGCGTCAATTTTTTGATGAGACAACCTGTCCCGACTTTATGTCGGGAAGGCGGGAAAATGGGAGGTTAGCCAATCCCGATAACTATCGGGAACCTGACCATTTCCCCAACGAAGTATCATCAAAAAAAAGGCGTTTTTTCACCGGAAGCTAAAACGCAAACAAGCTCTTAGCCTTTGAAGGTTTTAAGAACCTGTTTGAAATCACGTTTTGCATGAACGACGCGGGCTATAATTACATCGTGTCCCGTGAATTCATAATAGACTTTGTACTTGGACCCGATAATCGCCGAAAGAGGCGAGCAGAGGTTCAGGGCGATGCTGCGTTGGAGACTTGGCGAGGGTTTGGATGGCATCGAAAATGCCACCGGCTACCTTCTGCGAAACTGATGCCGAGGCATGTTTTGTCAAGTATTGACGGATGTTCCGGAGGTCACGCCCGGCTTGAATGGTGAAGGCGATGTCGTAGTTTTCCTCAGTCATTGGAGTCCAAATTCGGCTTTGAGTTGCTCGAATGGGATTTTATTGCCAGCCTTGGCTTCACGGCTGCCTTCGAGGATGCTTTTCACGAGTTCATCCTCCGTGATGGGCGTTCCGTCGGGTTCATAACCTGCCACCTCTGCTGGCGCAGGAGCAATGATTTTCTTCAAAATAGTGTAAATGCTTTGAAGAATTTCCGGGTCTTCAGTTTCCTGAACCAAGTTGATGATGGAAAAGCGAAGTTCCTTAGAAGTCATTTGTGCTAATGATTTTGATTCAAAAATAGCCTTTTTTAATAAAAAATGAACTTGAACCTAAGAAAATACAGCCACCTCGTCTCCCAATCCGACACCCCATCCGGCCCCAAGCCATGCTCTACGGCGCGGGTCTCACCGGGCAGGACATGCAGCAGCTCTTCGCCGGCATCGTGAGCAACTGGTACCAGGGAAACCAACCCCTGCAACCGCCACCTCCGGAAGGCTGTCGCCTGAGGGGGAGCGCAGCCAGCCCCGGTGAAGGCCTCTGCATCTTTGCTGGCGAAGCGCAGGCTGGGGATTTCCACCTGGGCGGCGTGCCCGTGCTTCGTAAAGTGTGCTGAAAAAGTGCTTTGGCTTTTGGGTCTGTGGGCAGGCGGTTTAGTTTTTAAACCAGTCCACCGTACTCGGCATGGCGAAAGGCTTCTCGAAAAAATCCGTGACGATTTGCTCGAAAAGCTCCTTTTTCTCCCATGCCGCACCATGCGTTGCGCCGGGGATGACGCAAAGCTGCGACTTGGGGAGATGTTTGAAAATTTCCAGCGTGTGCGCCAGCGGTACGAAATCACGGTCGCCCGACAGGACGAGCACCTCCGCCTGGATTTTCTGAAGCTCAGAAAACGGGATGTTGGGCTGTTTCCAGATTTGCGTCCAGATTTTTCTGTCCTTTGCAGTTTTGGCGTTTTTGGCTTCCTTTTCAGCCCAGTGGAAAATGGGTGGCTGGATGCCGGTGGTGTCGGCGACGAGGTTGGCGGCAATGGCAACCATTTTTTTCACTTTGCCAGGATGGTCTTTTGCCATAAGAAGACCCGCTATTGCCCCAACACTATGCGCTAAGATATAGGCCGAGTCAATGCCCAACTGGTTCATCAATTCGTTCACATCGGAAGCCGTTTGCTCGAAGGTCAATTCCGCATCTGTATCGTCCGACCTGCCATTCCCCCTTGAATCCACGGCGATGACCTTGTATTTCTTTTCCAAAAAATAGGGGATGTTAGAGGAGGCATATCCAATTTCACCGTACAGCACCACCAATGGCTGGCCTTCGCCATAAACTTCGTAATAGAGCCGGATGCCGTTCACTTCGGCATATTTGCCGGCCTTGTTGTTGACGCCGAAATTGAGAACACCCTTGCCTTCGATGAGCAGGCAGCGTTGCCCCTGGGGAGCATTGCCGGGGATGGTTTCAGCCCGGAAGGCTTCATTGTAATCCCATTGCACCTTCGAACTTTGGACACCTTGCGTCAAGGAATTGCCATTTTCAAAATCTTCTGAAAATACGGTCGCCCAACCACCCTTGCCGTCTTCTACCTGGATTTTGAAATCGTCGTAAAAAAACTTGCCGTTGTACTGGCACAAAGCGCCGAAGGCCAACTGGTACGAACCGGAGTCAATCTTGCCCTCGATGGCGTAGGTTTTCCATTCCTTGTTGCGAATGGGTTTGACCCACATGTTTTCAAAAAAGCCGTACCCACTGGGTTTGTCCACTCTTGCCCATAATCGGGCGGAAGCACTGTCGTCCTCCACCTCAGCCCGCACGGAGGCTTCGAGGCGAAAGCGGCGACCTTCCATGCCGTCGGTTTTCAAGGCCTGGGAGTAGGAGACCCCGTTTCCCTGGGCATGGGCAGTAAAAATGACGAAAAGGAGAAAGAAGAGAGAGAATGTGTTTTTCATGGTTGTTGATTTTAGTGAAAAGGAGTTGATTGTTTGAATTTTACCATCGACATTTTCCGGGGACTACGGAGTTGTTGGATACCGTAGTCCCCGAAATGCCTTGCCATGAATTACTTCACATCCCACCAAACCCGCGTGCTCAGCTTGTCCGGCCCGCCGAGCAGGCTGACGCCCTGGTTGTAGCCGTTGGCATTTTGCGTTTGCTCGTTGGTGGGGTACGAGATTCGGGAAGGTGCCGGCTTATCGCCCACATCCACGATGACGCCGTCCACTGGCAGTTCGAGCTTTTCGAAATCGAGGCGGCGCCACTCGCTCCAGCCCTCGACGCCCTGCATGAACAGGGCCAGCCATTTTTGCACGCCGATTTTCTGATGCCAGTCGCCGGGGGCCGTGGCATAGTTCACGGCATTTTGGGCGAGGTAAGTGTCAATGGCCGCCTGGTCGCTGACGCCCCATTGGTTCATGCTGGCCGTGATGCCCGCATCGTACCAGGAGGCGGCCGTACCGGCGACGTTCCAACCGCGCTCTTTTGCTTCGGCAAGGATGAAGCAGACTTCGGCATAGTGCATCAAATAGTTGGGAGTGGTAGCCCCTAATATATCGGTGGGCCGGAACCCACGCAACCCAAGAAAGGCTGCGGAACCGCTGGGCTGCGAATAATTTTCGATGGCGTCGCCAGCGGCGGTCCCGCTGTTTTGGCCGTAAGGCCGCCCGGCATAACCGCCGCCGTTTTGCCTTTCGTCGGCCCATACGTAGAGGCGGGGGTCGTTTAGCGGTTTGAGCGTTTTGTCAATCAGGATGTTGCTGAGGCCGAAATCGGCATCCCCGCGGGCCACCCATTGCTGATTTAAAGGATTGCTGTTGGGCTGCCCGTCGAGCCAGGTGAAGGCTGCATTGTCCGCATTGGAGGAGAAGGCCTGGGCATAATTGGCTTCGACCAAATCCTTTGCGGTGGCTGCTTCGACGTCTGACATGCGGATGGCAAGGCGCAGCAGCAGCGAGTGGGCAAACCTTTTCCATTTTTCCATGTCGCCGTTGTAGATGATGTCGCTGCTGCCGAAACTTTCCGCACCAACGTCCATCCTGGCGATGGCATCTTGCAGGTTGCCCACAAGGCCGAGGTAAACATCCTTTTGCGAGTCGTACTTCGGCGAGCGGTTTTTATCGGCCAGCAATGCCTCGGAGTAGGGCGCCGGGCCCCATACGTCGGTGATGCACTGAAAAGCCACGGCTTCCAATATTTTGACGACGGCAATTTGATTGTTCGACCTGGCGGAGCCAGCATCGCCGCTCTCCGAAACGAGCCTTTGTATTTCACGGAAATCGTACAAAATGCCACTGTACCACCAAGACCAAAAAATGTTGTTCAAATAAGGACGGATTAGGTAGCGGCTTTCGTCGGTGTAGTTGTTTTGCGCCCAGTATTGGGAAAAGAGCAGGCCGCCACCGTAGGTGTTTTGACCAGCAATGAGGTTGCTTGCCAGGCTTTTTTCCGCATTCGTCAGCAGGAAATCAGCGGGTACTTTTGAAGGGTTGTTGGGGTCAACGTTGAGGTCGCCAAAGTCGTCCCCACAGGAAGCCACGGCCAGCAAGAAGGCCGAAAGCAGGATATATTTTATG
>SCUG01000286.1 GCA_004297645.1 Saprospiraceae bacterium
CAACATGGTGCATATCAATAGCTCTGCAATACATCTAAGCCAATTCACTGTATTTGATTTAGAGCATGTTTATACTCAACGCCGATAGGCTTTGTGCAAATCTATTTCTATAGCCGCTAATTGCCTTGAGGCAGTATCAAAAGTCAACTCTGGAATTAGCTTGACAATTTTTATTTCAACACAGAGACACAGAGGCACAGAGAACCAAACTCAACTCTGTGTTTCTGCGCCTCAGTGTTGAAGAAGTTGGTCACAATTTTTTAGCGATGACTTATGATACAGCCTCAGGGGGAGGGGAACTTGGGGGCTTCGCCCCCAAAAGCCCCGATTTGTACAAAACCTATTGAAGCGAAGTAAAAATTTCAAAATCAGCATTCTATCAACCCACGAAGTACAGGTACGCGGACAGTATCAAAGCAATCACAACACACGACATGACGATGTCCCAAATGTTGTAGCTGGCTTTGTTCTGCGCCCGGTGTTCGGGGGTCAGGGTTCCGAAAGTAAGCCCACTGATGCGGTCGTAAAGCGGCTTTTCGGTGGCATAGCTTACCGTCACCATCACTATGGAGCACACGATGAAAATGAGCAGGCTGTAGTATTGGAAGAAAATATTATTGATGACCCAAAAGAAAGATCCTTCATCATAAGTAACTCCGGAAAGAGCTACCGGCGTGTCGATAGCCAGCCTGAAAAGTCCCATGGTAAAGCCAACTCCCAGCGCTGCGAGGCAGCCTTTTGCGTTGAGCCTTTTATTAAAAACACCAAAGAAAAAGACCACGAAAATGGGAGGCGCCAAATACCCCTGCACGCTTTGCAGGTAATCGTAAAGCCCGCGGCTTCCCTGAATGACTGGAATCCACGCCAGGCCGATGAGCACCATGACGGCAGTGGCAATACGGCCAATTCTGACCAATCCTTTTTCAGAAGTGTTGGGTTTGAATTTGGAATAAAAGTCCATGGTGAACAGGGTGGACGAAGCGTTGAAGACGCCGGCCAGCGAACTCATCAATGCAGCAAGCAGCCCTGCCACCACCAGTCCGCGGATGCCCGCCGGAAGTATGGTAGCGACCAACAGCGGGAAGGCTTGTTGGGCATTAGCAGTTATCAACTGCCCATTGCTATCGAGCATGGCAGCACCCAGGGATTCCACTTTGCCACTTACCGCCAGGGCAAAACATATCATTCCGGGAATGATGAAAATGAAAACAGGCAACAGCTTCAGGCAGGCTGCGGCTATGGTTCCGCGGCGTGCCTCGGTGAGGTTGGCAGCAGCCAGCGTGCGCTGCACGATGTATTGGTCGGTGCACCAGTACCATAATCCGATGATGGGAGCACAAAACAACATGCCTACCCAGGGGTAATTGCCATTGAAATACCACGCCATCTGTGTGCTGGTCTTTACCGGCGCCCAAGTACCTTCCATCCCTGTGGGTACCAACGGTTTCCACAGGTTGAACATTTCGGTGCCACAAATTCGCCGCAATTCCCCCCATCCGCCGAGGGCCTCTATCCCGTAATAAGTCACGAGCACTGACCCCAGAATGAGGATGATGGTCTGTATGGCCTCGGTGTAAGCGACTGCCTTTAGTCCGCCTAAAATGGTGTATAGCCCCGTTAGCACGATGACCAGAATGGAGCCAATCCAGAAGCTGTCCATTCCCATAAAGTTAACTTCGGGGATGAGCA
Source organism: Saprospiraceae bacterium (assembly GCA_004297645.1). Taxonomy (GTDB): domain Bacteria; phylum Bacteroidota; class Bacteroidia; order Chitinophagales; family Saprospiraceae; genus UBA6168. Next base: position 1,690 of record SCUG01000286.1, read on the forward strand.
CGGCGAAGACCACACCGCCGGCAAAAATTCCGACGGCTACTTTGGTTAAAATATAGGCTACCAGAGAAATGAGAGAGAGCACCCACCGGGCAGTGGGCGAATATCGCCGCTCCAGAAATTCGGGCATAGTGAATACTTTGGAGCGCATGTAAAATGGGGCAAGCACCCAGCCCAACACCAGCAAACACCATGCGTGAAGCTCGTAATGAGCCATAGCCACACCATTAGTGGCGCCTGAACCTGCAAGACCGACAAGGTGCTCTGAGCCGATATTCGAGGCAAAAATAGAGGCGCCGACGACGAACCATCCGAGGTTACGGCCTGCGAGAAAGTAGTCGTTCGTGGTGTTGCTTCTCTTTTTGATAACCCACCAGGCAATGCCCAGAATCAGGGAAAAATACGCGAGGATGACAATCCAGTCAAGGGGAGCTAATGCTGTCATATTTTTTTAGTTGAATTGGTGAAAAAGTTTGGCATGAATGGAAGGGCGAATACGGTTTTAGAATGGCAAGTTTACAATTTGTGATTTGTATCACAAAATCCGCCGCAACCTTTCATCGCAGTTATTTCGTATGCTAAGCCCAAACCCCAACTTTGCAGCATTCTGACAGGCACACTCACCGGGTGCCTTTGAACATTTAGAACTTGTTTGGAGGGCTGCGCCATGCGCATAATCAGTGTTGTGCGGATACCATGGTTGAGCATGCTTTCTTATTTTTGCTTTGATTGCTCACCTCGCTGAATCCGACATGGAAGGTTAGTTTTCACCAGTCAAAAATTTGTTATTGAAAGGCCATAAAAACTATAAGAAATCATGGGTACATTGAAGAAGTTATACGACCGGATATTTTCCACCACATCTGCCGGGATTTACCTTTTACTATTTGCATTCTCCATCGGAGCGGCCACTTTTGTCGAAAACGATTTCGGCACCAGTTCTGCTCAAAAAGTCATTTTCAAATCCTGGTGGTTTGAGCTGCTGCTGTTTCTTTTCGCCTGCACCTTGGTAGCCAATATCATCCGTTTTAAAATGGTGCGGCAAAAAAAATGGGCTACACTCACCTTTCATGCAGCGATGGTAATCATACTCATTGGAGCAGGAGTGACCCGTTATTTCGGCAGCGAAGGCATGATGCACATCCGCGAAGGCAGTGCCTCTAATTCCTTCCTCACCGCCGAATCATACCTTCAGGTGGAAGCCACCATTAAGGGTACGAAATACGTCTTTGACGAACCCGCTCTTTTTGCAACGCTGGGCAATAATCATTTCGAACGCTCCTATATTCTCGGCGACCAGAAAGTGAAAGTCGAAGTGCTTGATTTTATGCCGAACCCAAAAGAAAACATGGTGGATGACGACAATGGCGTGCCCGTAATAAAAATTGTGATTGCCGGGGCTAATGGCCGGGAGGAGTATTTTGTGAAACGCGGAGACATCAGTCGCATTCAGGGCACGTTGTTCAATTTTGGTACACCCGAAGAACCCGCTGCTTTCAATATCAGCTACGAAAACGACAGTTTGTATTTTAAAGCACCCACTACTTTCAGCCAGATGCGCATGGCTACCCAGCAAAAAGATACCATCCCGGCCGGCGTGCGCAGCCCGCTGTTTTTGCGCAGCATGTATGCCAGCGGATCACAAAGTTTCGTCTTCGGCGATTTCTCGCCGCACGCACGGGTTGAAATCGCTTCCTCGTCGCCCAAAATGGCAAGCTCAAGCACCGGTGGCCTCAAGGTAAAAATTAGTTCCAACGGCGAAGAGCAGGAAACCCTTGTTTACGGCAGCAAGGGCACGGAAGGAAGCCCTTCCGTCCTGGCTTTGGCCAATGGTAGCTATGCCGTTTCTTATGGCGCAAAGAGAGTATTTCTCCCCTTTAAAATTCAACTCAATGACTTCATCATGGAGCGCTACCCCGGCACCGAAAACGCTTCATCGTATGCCAGTGAAGTCACTTTAGTGGATCCGGAAAATAACGTGAACAAAGACCAACGAATTTATATGAATCACATCCTGGATTACAACGGCTACCGGTTTTTTCAATCGTCCTATGACCAGGATGAACTTGGCAGTTATCTCAGCGTCAATCACGATGCCTTGGGAACCTGGATTTCCTATGTTGGTTACATTTTATTGACCCTCGGTATGATATTCACTTTATTGAGTAAGAAAAGCCGTTTCCAGCAATTAGGAGAAAACATTAGAAGAATGAGACAGGCAGAAAAAATATTAAGCAGCATTTTAGTGGCGCTGTTGATGTCTTTGGCCACGCCTGCTATTTGCGCACCGCCTGTGGCAACACCGTTAAAAGTTGCGAGCACACAGCACGCAAAATTGTTCGGCACCCTGCTGATACAGGATTACAAAGGCCGTCTCAAACCGATGGATACGTACACCAATGAAATCCTCCGAAAATTATCGCGAAAGGAAACACTGTACGGCATGAACGCGGAGCAAATCGTTCTCGGCATGGCTGCCTATCCAGCCGACTGGTACAATGTGCCCCTCGTTAAAATTGGCAAACATGAGGAAATCAAAAAAATCCTGCAAGTGGATGGGCCGCTGGCATCTTATGAGGACTTCTTCAATGAGCGCGGAGAATACAAATTGAAAGACCAGGTACGGGCAGCTTACAATACGCCGAAAGGCGACCTCGGTGTTTTAGAAAAAGAGCTGATGAAGATTGACGAAAAAGTGAACATCTGCAACATGGTATTTTCAGGTTCATTTATGCGCGTGTTTCCGGTGCCGGGCGATAAATCCTACCAATGGCTTTCCCCCGAAGACATGAATCAACAGCACAACACCGCAGCGGCGAAGGGAGGGGCTTTCATCGAAAAGTTTTACCCTGCCTACATCCCCACCCTTCAGAATGCCATTGCCACTAATGACTGGGGCTTAGCCAACCAACTCGTCGCCGAACTCGACCGGTACCAACACGAAAACGGAGGAGAAATACTCCCCGGTAAGGCAAGACTAAATGCCGAGCTTTTGCTCAACAAGCTCAACGTTTTTAATAACCTCACGATGGTGTACGGCCTGATGGGCCTGGTGTTTTTAACCATGCTGTTTACCTCCGTTTTCAAGCCTCGCCTCAATTTGGCTTTGCCCTTTAAAATTGCATTCGGCATACTGGCTGCCGGGTTCCTGTTTCACACCACCGGGCTGGGGCTGAGATGGTATATCTCCGGCAGGGCACCATGGAGCAATGGCTACGAATCCATGATTTACATTGCCTGGACAACCATGCTTGCCGGTCTCATTTTTTCAAGAAAATCAATGGGTGGCCTCACTGCCACCAGTGTGCTGGCATCCACCATCCTCATGGTGGCCGGTATGAGCTGGCTCGACCCGGAAATCACCCCGTTGGTACCGGTGCTGAAATCTTACTGGCTCACCATTCACGTTTCTATGGAAGCAGGGAGCTACGGGTTCCTCATGCTCGGAGCCATTATTGGCGTACTCAACCTCCTGCTTATGGTGGTTGCTTCCCAGAAAAATTCAGCTAAGATCTATCGCATCATCAAAGAAATGACTTTCATTAGTGAAATGACACTTATAGGTGGCTTATTTATGGTGAGCATTGGTACCTATCTCGGCGGCGTTTGGGCCAATGAATCATGGGGCCGTTATTGGGGCTGGGACGCCAAAGAGACTTGGGCACTCGTCACTATTTTGGTCTATTCCTTTATTCTTCACATGCGGTTTATTCCGGGCTTGAGAGGGCAATTCGCCTTCAACGTCGCCTCCCTGTTTGGCTGGGCCACGGTGCTGATGACCTATTTCGGCGTCAATTATTACCTCTCCGGGCTACACTCTTATGCTGCTGGCGACCCCGTTCCAGTGCCTCCGTTTGTGTACTACGCGGTGGCGATACTCACCACTCTTAGCCTGGCAGCATATTGGAAGTACCGGCAGTATCTGAAACAGGGAAATAGCATCTGAACTTTTGGCTCTTGTAGGTATGAAGCGAAAGCCACGGGGGTTTGGGTAAGGTGCAGCAGCCCTCATAGCCTTCTCCCCGAAGAGCCGCCGGAGGGCGTTAGTTTGCGGGAAAGTTAGGAGGCAACCCGAAGTTTAATTCCGAACCTAATGGAAATGCAGGGTTGGCGGCCTGGCCGTACCGGCGGCGTTAGCCGCCGAATGAGGCACCCGGCGGCTAAAAGCCGCCGATACACCAAAACGGCCAGGCATTGCTGCCTGGCCGTTTTGGCACCGGAAAGTATCTTCTTCCGGCATAGAAAAATCGAATGTTGTTTGGATACTATTTTAGCGAAGCCCCTTCCATGATAATGTCATATCGGTAACCTGCTCCAAAGTCTCTGTTCAAAGCAATGGCGCCTTCAAAGGTGACCACCTGGCCTAAAGAAACATTTTCGGTAGTCGTAATGGTAAGGTCGTGTTTGTCAGTAGAACCATCCTGAATATGAATCCAGTTGCGGTTCATAATCATAGGGTTCAGCTTGACCACCTTACCTGTCACCTTAATCACTTTCCCATCGTATTTAGCAGGGTTTTTAACAAGTTCGGCAATTGTGATGGCCCCTGGAGCAGGCTTTACATTTATAGGCCCCTCGTCTTTAAGAGTGCCACCCTGGAGCTTTCCCATTGCTTCATCCACCGCTGAGCCGCCGACATTTTCCTTCCTGATATCAGAAACGAGGTACACTGTTTCAAAGACCCGGTTGAATTCCTTGCTCTGGAAATTCTTCTTCATCAGACCACCTCTGTAAATGTAAGTTGCTCCAATTTCAATTTCGCTGCGTGGGATAGCAATCCAGACATCTTCTCCGTCTTGGGTAGCATTTATGTAAGTGTATTTTTCCGTGTTCAAAGCCTCTTTGGCGACCACTTTGTGCTCTTCAGTGCTGGCTGTTTGGGCACCCGCCATATCTTGAAGTGCAGAAGGTGCATTTCCGCCGTCCGAAGCTGACTGGCTTTGAACGACTTTCGGCTGTGAGTCGCAGGCCATTACATAAAGGCCGAGGCTCAACAGAAGGACAAAATTGAAGTATTTCATGTTGAATATTCTTTAAGTTATTGCCTGACACAAAGGTAAACTTCGCGTCAGTAACGGGTTTGAGTTTGCAAAGAAAAATCAGGCTAATTGGAAATGAAAGTTAAGTTGAACGGCATGCAATATCAGAACCGTTGGATGATTTTTGTATTCAGCCGGCTGAACAATTCACTTTTATCTGTGAGCGTGCCTTCATAATACACGTACAAAGACAGCTTTTGCATCAGACGGAATGATAGTTCCACTCCTCCAATTTTCTGGAGCACCGGATTTTCATACCCCAGGTAGTTGTAGCTCACATAACGGAAATATGCACCGGTGCCGAGTTTCCCTTTGATGAAGTCTTTGCTGAGCCGTACGCCGTAAATTTTGCTGTCAATGTAGTTGGTTTTTAGGAAATTGGCTGTCAGCGACGCCTGGCCATTCAGCCAGGGCACACGGTTTATAGAAATGTAGCTGTTGAGATTTTTGGATTCATTAATCTTGCTTTTCTGAAACCTCCAACTTGCATTGATGCCCCAGGTGATGTTCTTGAAAGGCCGGATGTTGACGCCAAAGCGCAAGCCCTGCCTCGTTTCATCTTCGATGAGTTTGTCAATAAAATTTTTGTACGACTCGTAATAAATGATGTTTTTGCGCTGGTCATAAGACAATGAAAACTGTAGTGCTCTTGAATAACGGTACCTCAGCGATAGGTATATGTTGGTGAGCGTGGGCGAATTTTTCACCACCTCATTCACCTTTTGATAAAGGTCCGTTTCAGCGGAGCTGAAAAAATTCAGATTATCCATCAAGTCGTTGGAGTGCTGGAAATAAACAAACCGCCGGTCCACATTCCCCTGATTTCTTTGCTCGATAAACCCAAGTGTGGTTTGAAAATGCTTCTTGTCTTTATCTGAAATATGGCTGAGGTAAGCCCCTGCCTGCATGAGCTTTATATTGAAGCTATAATCGGAATAATCCGGGCGGGAACCCGCCAGCACACCTGCCACAAAATTGCCGAAGCCCTTTTCAAATTGCAGGCCATCAATGGCGCCCATGCTCGATATCTTTGGATTGATTTTCCGGCCAAGGGCAACACTGGTGTTCTGGTCGAAGTCGTATCTCACGTCGAGAGTATATACCTTCAGAGCATTGGCAAGGTTCGACTTTACATCGGCCCACTCGTTTATCGTGTGGCGAAAGGTGATGTAGGCATCGGTAGAAAAACCGCTATTGTTCAGGTGATCGCCATTGAAAGAGAAAGCGTACCGCATCTGATGATTCGTCTGCTGTGGAGACAGGTTGCTGTAGGAAGCTACCGATATGCGGCCTTTGGTTTTTTGTTTAAAGGCAGGCTCCCCTTCCTCTTGCTCCGGGGTTACAGGCGCCACAGGTGCCACGTCATAGGGCGCCTCCGCAGGTTTCGGCTTCTCCACTTCGGTTTTGGCTACAGGGTGTAGTTTACCAATCAGTTCCTGGTCCACTTTTACACTTTGCGATGCAACGGGGAGGCAAACGCAGGATGAGGAAGACTTGTTGACAACCACCAAGCTGGGCTTCAATACGCCGCCTTCATTGATGAAGAGCGTATCGCCGGGGTTGATATTTTCAGTGGATGCGAATTTGACATACACATTTTGCAACGAAACGTAAGTTACTTTGCCTTTAATGGTTGTGGCTTGCTCTTGCGCCCTGAGGACAACTCCTATGGACATAATTATGGCTATCACTAAAATGTTCTTCATTCCAGTTGAATTTGAATTTTGATTAGTCCGCTTCTCCTGTTGGGTGGCAAGAGTAACAGGCAGGGCTTGAGTAGGAATACCCCGATACCCCATTGTGGTCGTCACCTACTTCTACCGGGTCATCGTGTTCGTGGCAATCAATACAGCTAAAGGAAGCAAAATTGCCGGGTATCGTATGGCATTCAATGCACTGGTCCCATTCACCCTCATGTTGGCCACTGTAAATTGGGAAATACTGGCTATCGTGATCCCATGTGGAGGGTACCCAAGCGGTTTGGGAATGGCAATCATCACAAGTCGTCGGAAATCCTGCTGCCACGTGGTTAGGATTATTCGCGTTGTTGTAGTTGCTGGCATGGCAGCCATAGCAGGTGTTAGGCGTGTTGTTGTAATTGCCATTGTGGCACTCGGCGCAGTCGTTCTGAATGGCAGCGTGCGCCCCGATGAGCGGCCAGTAATTATTGTGAATCGGGAATGTGGCAGGATCCCAGTTGGGGTCGGTAGTGTGACACATATCGCAATTTGTGGGCAGCCCCAACGCCACGTGATTCGGGTTAGCCGCTTGGTTGTAATTAGTCATGTGGCAACCCTCGCATGTATTGGGGGTGTTGTTGTAATTCCCGTTGTGGCAGGAATTACAATCGTTGGCAATGACGAGGTGCGCTCCAGTCAACGGGTAGAAATTATTGTGGTTAAAAGTGGATGGCACCCACGCGGTTTCAGTGTGGCAATCCTCGCAATCGGTCGGGAACTGGTTGGCTAAGTGATTCGGATTGTTTGTCTGGTTGTAGTCGTCTGCGTGGCAGCCGTAACAAGTGTTCGGCGTATTGTTGTAGTTCCCGTTGTGACAGATGGCACAATCGTTCTGAATGGCAGCATGGGCGCCGCTCAGCACATAGTAATTGTTGTGAATGGGGAAGGTAGCCGGGTTCCAATCCGGTATCGTGGTGTGGCACATGTCGCAATCTGTCGGTATAGCCAATGCCACGTGGTTGGGATTGGTGGATTGGTTGTAATCGGTCATGTGGCAGCCCTCACAGGCATTAGGCGTGTTGTTGTAATTCCCATTATGGCAAATCGCGCAATCGTTGGCGATGGGTAAATGCGCCCCATCCAGCACGAAATAATTGCTGTGAATGGGGAAGCTCGCCGGAGCCCATCCTGGTACGGTCGTGTGGCACATGGCGCAGTCGTTCGGAATATTTATCGCAGCGTGGTCAGGATTAGTTGATTGGTCGTAGTCGGCTTGGTGACAGCCCTCACAAGTGTTCGGTGTATTATTATAGTTGCCGTTGTGGCAAGCTGCACAATCCGTGGCAATAGTAGCATGCGCACCATCGAGCACGTAATAATCATCGTGAATGCTAAAGGTAGCCGGACTCCAGCCCGGGTCGGTGGTATGGCATGTGGCACAATTCGTTGGGAACGCCAGATTCACGTGATTCGGGTTGGTTGACTGATTGTAATCGCTGATATGACAGCCTTCACAAGTGTTTGGCGTATTGTTGTAATTACCGTTGTGGCAGGCTGCACAGTCGTTCGCGATAACGGCATGAGCGCCATCGAGCACATAATAGTTATTGTGGTCCGCAAACGTAGCCGGATTCCAACCCGGGTTGGTCGTGTGGCAAGATTCGCAATCCGTCGAAAATGCCAGGTTTATGTGGTTCGGGTTGGTCGTTTGGTTGTAATTAGCCTGGTGGCAACCTTCGCAGGTATTCGGCGTGTTGTTGTAATTGCCGTTGTGACAGGCGTTGCAATCATTGGCAATAGCCACGTGCGCTCCGGTGAATGGATAGAAGGCGCTGTGGTCGAAATTGGAAGGTGACCAAGCTGTTTCCGTGTGGCAGTTCTGGCAATCCATAGGAAACTGCAATACCGTATGGTTGGGGTTGGTTGTA
>SCUG01000287.1 GCA_004297645.1 Saprospiraceae bacterium
TGGCTACAATCTGACCATCACCGATGCCAATGGCTGCACCGCTGAATTTTTCAGCGAAGTGGAAGAACCCGTGGAATTTCTGGCAACAGCATCGGAAATGCAGCCCGTCTCCTGTTTCATGGGAAGCGATGGCGAGGCCACCGTCACAACCAACGGAACGCCGGTGGCATATTTGTGGAGCAATGGAGAAACGACGGCTACCATTGCCAGCCTGCCCGGCGGGCTTTACAGCGTCGTGGTGACCAACTCCAACGGATGCACGGCTACTGCTTCGGTGGCGGTAAATGCGCCTTCCGCCCCAGTCGGGGTGACGATTGATGAGACGACTCCGGTCACTTGTTTCGGTGACGCCAATGGTGCTTTGCTGGCCCAGGTTTCAGGGCCTGGCAGCAGTTTTGACTTCTCGTGGAGCACGGGTGCTACCGGCTCTTCTTTGGTGCAGCTTGGCACCGGAAGCTATTCCGTCACAGTGACGAGCGAACTTGGATGCACGGCTGAAGCGGCTTACCTGCTCACCGAACCAGCAGCATTGGTCGTGGATTTCACCCCTAACCAACTCACCTGCTTCGACCAGCCGGATGGTGGCATCATTACCGTAGATGGCGTAACGGGTGGGGTAGGGCCTTACACGTTTTCCAACGATGGATTGAATTTTAGCACGGATAATGTGCTCGGCGGCTATTATGCCGGTGAACAGGCATTTTTCGTGCAGGATGCCGGCGGTTGCGTGAAGGAGTTTTTTGCTACGATAAACGGCCCAGTGGAAATAGCCATTGATGCAGGCCTGCCGCAAACTATTGAGCTGGGCGATGCAGCGCAACTAAAGGCTGTGGCCAATCTTTCAACGCTTACTTTCCAATGGGAACCTGCCGAATGGGCCTCCTGCCCCGCTTGTCCGCAAACCTCTGTGCGGCCTATCGAAAGCACACTTTTCACCGTGACTGCCACGGATACCTTTGGCTGTACGGCCATGAGCGATGTGATGGTGGAAGTGTTGGTGAAGCGCAAGGTTTACGTGCCCAACGCGTTCAGCCCTAATGCCGACGGCATCAACGACGAGTTCGTGCTCTTCGGTGGCAACGACGTGGCGCTCGTGCGTACCTTCCGCATCTTCGACCGGCAGGGAAATATGGTTTTTGAAACCGCTGAATTCAACCCCGGCGACCCCGGCCACGGCTGGGACGGCCGCTTCAAAGGCAAGGCCATGCAGCCCGCCGTCTTTGCCTGGTTCGCCGAGGTGGAGTTCATTGACCATAAAACGGTGCTATACAGCGGGGATGTGACGCTGGTAAAGTAAGGTGCAAAAGGTATTGTCCCTGATGAGGACAGCCCGTAGAGCTTGTTAGGGATTTGGGGTGCGAGGGGAAAATCGTCAGCTTTTTGAAGAGACAACTTGTCCCGGCTTTATGTCGGGAAGGCGGAAAAATGGGAGCATAGTCTTAGCTAAGTAACGTGCGCAAAACAACCTGGCGAATTCACCGGGTGACTTCGAGTCACCCGGTGAATTGGCTTCTGCAAAACTTACCAAGTTATTTTGCGCACGTTACTATACTGTCGAGCGTTAGGTTTTGTCCATCCCGGGTATTGGGCGCTGGCTTCGCTGGCTTAGGGGTTTGGGGGCGAAGCCCCCAATATCCCCTCCCCCCGGCACCGCCGGAGGCGGCG
>SCUG01000288.1 GCA_004297645.1 Saprospiraceae bacterium
CACCTCTGGAGGACAACCCACTGGAGGTGTTGGCATCGGAACCTGTACCGTCGGCAAACTGGAGGGTGTAGTTCAATCCGAGTGATACATTGCCGGTACGGCGCAGGTCATACGCTATGGAGAAACCTTTTACCGTGGCAAAGTCGAGGTTGTCGTAAGTTTGGTATTGGTTGACAGGAGCCGGGACGTGCAGGATATAACGGCTCTGAATCATGTCGCGCAATTCTTTGTAATAGGCCGAAATTTTCAACGCCGAAGAGTTGCTCAGCTTTTGCTGGAAGCCCACTTCGTAATCCACCGTGCGCTCGGGGCGCAGGTTGGCGTTGTTGCGAATATCACTGCCGCCTGTTTCCCAATAGAAATACGTCAGCGGGCTGACGAAGGTGTTGGAAGGCGGGCGTTGTACGAGTATGTCGTAATGTGCGAAGAAGTTGGCTTCGTCGGATATGGGGAAAGAGAAGGCCAAACGCGGCATCCAGTTGATTTGCGGTTTATAATCCTCGAAGGAAATGTCTGGGTCGAAGTTGGCGTTGGTCACGTCGCGTTGGGTACCGTCGTCCACCGTGTATCTCGGAAACACAAGGCCACCACCGAAAATCTCGGTGCCGTCGTTGGCGGGAGTTCCATTGGGATGGTACCAGGTATCGCCATCGCGGTAGGCTTGTACCGACTCACCGCCTTCGCTGGTAACATAAACCTTGAAGGTGCTGCCGATATTACCTGGACGAGTGGCAGCAAAGCGGGCATCGAAGTCACCGGCGGTCATGATGTCATACAGGGAGTAAGGGTCTTTCAGCACTTTGGTATTTGCGTCGAAACGGTCCACCCGTAAACCGAGGCGGAAAATCACGTCTTTGAAAGTAAATTTATCCTGAATGAAAGCCGACTGATAATTCGGCCGGAAAGCAGGCACCGGGAATGAACGGATGCCGTTGGCATCTACGGTTTTGAAGAAGTCCTCGAATGTGATTCCGTTAAGCTGGTTGCCGAGGTAATCGTAGCCGTAATAACTTAGCAAGCTCTGGTCGTTCAACTCCCGTGCTGAAAACATGTCGAGGCTCAAGTCATTGGGGTCCACCCCATCCACATTGAAGTATGCATTGAGTGGAACGCCGAATTTCTCACGCACATTTTTGTAAAACAGGTTGTCACCTCCTGCGACAACAACGTTGTTTGCGTAAATGGGAATTTGCCAGGGAAGGGTGTCTATTTCCCCGGTGAAATTATCCAATTGATAAGCCACCGTGTCTATGTAGTAAATAACGTTGGACGAATCGAGGCCTGTACCAGTGATGTGCTCGTTGGCGTGCAACCTGGCCACGGTCCACAATCCGTAAGGTGCCACATTGTAAGCGCGGCTGATGCGCTCTTCGTACATCAGGCCGAATTGGATGTTGTGACGGGCAGCCCCGGAACCTCCCGGCACCAACTCAAAAGAGGTGTTGGCATTGAAGGTGTACAGGTCGAAACTGCTTTTGCTATTCGAGTTGTACACCTGGCCTACGTTGGAGTAAAGGCTCCATACGTTAGACAAGGTACTCGGCATAACGCCGTTTTGCACCAAAAAGTCGTTGAAGTTGGTGGCATCGGAGGCGTTGTGAATGTAGCGGGTAAGCACCGGGTTGGCAGTGCCGGGGGTATAGCTGTTGAGCGTCCGGGTGTATCCCACAAGGCCTAAGTAGAACAGGGAAGTGTCGGCATTGGCACCGATGTCCTCCCGAAAAAATTGTAGGGAAGGCTCCCAACTCAAATCGAAATTGCCGATGTACCCATAGTCAAAATAGCGGTCTCCGTGGCGTTTATCGGAAGTGCTGCTGTTGCTCTTTTCATAACCGAACTGTAGGATGTAAGATGCATTTTGGATGAGGGCACCTTTTCCGGATTCATCGCCGCCGGAGGTAGCCGTTCCGAGGCGGTGGCGCAGGCGGAAGTTGGTTCTGAAGCCATCGCTGTTGGTAGTCGGGTTGTTGCGGAAGTTGTAAATGTTCCAACCACCTGGTGTAAACTGGTTCGCGGTGTTGAAATAAGAACCGGAGAAAGTGACGTCCACATTGCGGCCGAGGTTAGCGTCTATTTTTCCGACGAGGTCGTAAGCCGTGCTGGTTTCATTGGGGCGATGGTCCGTAGCCACTATTCCGCTATTGGTCACGGATTCGGCGGCTGGAAAAGGAGTGGCTCCGATGAGGCTAACGGGGTTGGCTTCGAGGTCAGCCAATGTTTGGTCAGATGCGTGATAGACGGTCGTTGCCGGCGGGTCGTCTTCCCGGTCTTGCTGAAACTGCCCGGCGATGCGGTAACCCAAAATTGTTTCGCCGGCTTTTTTCCACAAAGGCCCGCTGAAGTTGAGCGTACCTAAGTTGTGCCCATAGTTGTCAAATGGTTCGGAGGTTTCTAATTCGGCACCGCCGCCAAACTTTTCAGAAGGGCCTTTGGTAGTTAAAGAGATGATGCCTCCCGTCACGTCGCCGTAGCGGGCTTCGACCCCACCAGTAATAACTTGCAACTGCTCGATTTCAGATTTCTGAATAGAGCGGCCACTCGTGCGAACACCATCAATGTAATAGTTGGTGGCGTTGGAGCGGGATCCCCGGATGGAGATAGCACCGCCTTCGTCGCTGGAAGAAGCACCCGCCGTCAAAGCAACTATGGCGTTGACGTTCCGCGTGGGTAGGTTCTTAATTTCTTCGCTGGTCAGGGTTTGGCCCTGTGTGGTGTTATCCTGTTCTACGAGTGGTTTGGTCCACTTGACAATGATCGTTTCAATGGTGATACCTGCCGAAATCTTAGCATCGAGTTTGTTAGCTTTTCCGGCAAGTACAGCCACGTTGGCAATCCGCAAACTCTGATAACCTGTGTAAGAGAATTCTATTTCATAGGTTCCAGGATCGATTTCAGTGACGCTGTAATAGCCGTCGAAATCAGTTTCGGTACCAGTGATCAACACTCCGTTTTTATAGAGTGCTACCGTACCAAAAAGAATCGGCTGGCCGCTTTCAGCATCCGTCACCGAACCTTGGATAGAGGTCTGGGCTTCTGCCAACAGACCCGCCATCAGAAAAAGAATGGTGAGTAGTAAATGACGTGCCATAAACTTGATTTTTTTTGTGTGAATTTTTTAAAAAGTCTGTCGTACGCGATCTGTAATGAAAAGTTCGCAATAATAGTGAAAAGAATATTCCCCGCAAAATGCCCACCTTTCAGGAATGGTGTGTTCTTCCCCCGCCATTGACCTGCCTTCCCTTCATGTCTGCTTTCAAAGAATTATTTCACCCTACAAATGTATCCTGGTTCATCCCCTCTTTTTTACCAAACATTTATAATAGTCAGTTTTTTGATGCTTCAAAGGGGACACTATGCCCCCGGCAAACGGATTAAAAACCCGAACGCCAAAGTACCTGATTCCGCTCCCAATATCCGCCGCCCGTGCCCCTGAAACGGGGGTGTCTGTCTTGCGGACAACAAAACGAACAGCATGACAAGTCCCATCGTTATGCTCCCACTGCATCCCACAAAGTCCGGAAACGATTCCCGGAGAAGGTCAGGGAAAAAGCAAAAAAAAGCGTATCTGCTCAAAATTCAATGGTAATTCTTCGAGCGGCAGGGTTTTGAACCCTGCATTTCAGGTACGAAAACGCAGGGTTTTGAACCCTGCATTTCAGGTACGAAAACGCAGGGTTCAAAACCCTGCCGCTCGAAGAGACCGGGCATTATTGGAGAGCTACCATTAATTTATGAAGGGATACAAAAAAAAACACTTCTCAGGCAAGTCATGAAAAAATGGAAGAAAATAATGCTCAACCGCCCGCAGCATTTTGAGATGCCGTCTGTTCACTGCCCTCCTCCTGATTTTCTTTTAAAAAAAACAGTGACACCCGGGAACAGGATGGCACTGTCAGTCAAAACTTAATGGCAATACACAAAACAAAATTGGAGGTAAAATTAAAAGCGATTCCGATGGTGCAGCTACATCAATATTGGTCGCTGGTGATGCTATTTTACCTGAGATGATTAAATTTGGGGGCACAATCGTCAATATTATTGCAAATATCCAGCAGGTACTCCGGCCATCAGCCAACAACATGAAACCCATATTCGAAGAAATCCAGCCCACCTTCGGCAACTCGTTTGCCTGCCGGTGGTTCACAGACAAAGACTGCTCGAACCTCCCCTATTGGCACAGCCACCCGGAGTACGAAATCGTGTGGATTTCAAATGGAAGCGGGAAGCGGCACATCGCAGGCCACATCAGCTACTTCGACGATGGAGATTTAGTTTTCCTCGGCCCCAATGTACCGCACATGGGCTTTGCTCAGGGCCTGCACGAACCACACGAAGAGGTGGTAGTGCAGATGAAAGAAGATTTTCTTGGGCCGGATTTTCTCGCCACCCCGGAAATGCTTGCGGTGCAACAACTGTTCGGGCGCGCAAAATCAGGCATCTGTTTCTTCGGCCGCACCCGGTGGGAGGTGGGTAAAAGGCTCCGGAAAATGCTGGAATTGGACAGCTTCGACCGGCTGCTTGAATTGCTGCGCATCCTTCAGCAAATGGCTCATTCCACCGAAAGCAAATCTCTCAACATCAACTACAGAGCCATAGAGGTGAAGCCGCAGGAACAGGAGCGCATGCGGGCTATCAACGACTTTGTGGAACACAATTTCAGCCGGCAGTTTCTGATAGACGAGGTGGCGGCTTGTGTGAACATGACGGCGCCGGCGTTTTGCCGCTTTTTTAAAAAAATTACCCACAAGACCTTTACCGGATTTTTGAATGAATACCGCATCGCCCATGCGTGCAACCTGCTTTCGAGGGAACACACCGGCATTGCGGGCGTCAGCTATGCGTGCGGTTTCAACAACCTCTCCCATTTCAACAAACAATTCAAACTCATCACGGGAAAAACACCGACCAGCTACCGGCACCATTTGCGGAAGTTCATCCTCACACCAACCGTGGGGCATTAGCCGCTATGGCCGGTTTGTCACGGTTTTTGCACCCGGCCAGTCATTGACAATTTTCCCTTCCCCTCTTTCCCCAGTAGCGATTCGCCCCATGGGTAGTTTACCAATTTTTTGAGCTGCTTATCATCGTACCGGAGATAACTTACCAGCCAGGGTTATGCCTTGGACGATACAGAAAGTTGCCGCCACAAGCGGCAATTTGAATCCGCAAATTTCTTTAGCAGAGCATCAACCATATTTAATTAACCGAACTGCCGGCCTGCACGCACCCGTTTACAATGGGGCAACGTGCGGGCCTTTTTATTTTGGGCAAAAAGCTCGACTTTAGCCATTTGAGCAACCCCGGTTATCAACAAACAAAAGTGCCGGGTTAGCGAGGGTTTTAGTTTTTGGATGTCGGTAGAAAATACCGACATTCAAAAACTGG
>SCUG01000289.1 GCA_004297645.1 Saprospiraceae bacterium
CACTATTTGTACTAAGCCTATTTGGTTCTGGCTGCACTGGCTTAGGCTATCCCGATTACTCGGATGGCTAAGGTTTAATAGCAAATGTCAAATGGACAAAACCTGGCGTTCAAAAGTATAGCATCCCCATCCGATAAAAACTGCATAAAATAAACTACAGAAGGCCGGTCCACAAGAGAGATGGAAACAATGCCCTGCTGAAAATCTATTTCCATCTGTTTCATCACCTTGCCCTCTGTATTCATGAGACGGCATGTAGCGTCTTTTAACGGAAATTGGCCTTTCCATTGCAAATTCAACATGTCACGGGCAGGGTTGGGATAAAGTTTAAAACCATTTTGTAACGACACATCTTTGCTGTTGACCAGAAAATCGGCGCAATAGCTGTCATTGCTGGCGTTCAAATCCATCAGCAAATCAGGGTGGGATGTCCAGAAGCAAAGGTTTAGTTCAAGCCCGGCGGGGTCGGAAGAAAAAGTCCGCTCTATGGCACCTATCGTCAATTCGACTTCATCTCCCGATGCCAACCCAAGGTTGTTGAACTTGTTGGATTTGAATAGTTGTGAACGTAAATAAAGGCTTTCCACTGGGTTGTTGCCGAAGTATTTGACGGCGGCGCTACTTTAGTGCCGGTGGCAGCCAGCGGTTTTCCGCTTAGTAACGTGTTCGAAAAAAGAACAAGGGAGGCTGTATCATAAGTCATCGCTAAAAAATTGTGACCAAATTCTTCAACACTGAGGCACAGAAACACAGAGTTGAGTTTGGTTCTCTGTGTCTCTGTGTCTCTGTGTTGAAATAAAAATTGTCAAGCTAATTCCAGAGTTGACTTATGATACAGCCTCATCTTATTTTGCGCTCGTCGTTTAATATAATAATGGCTCAGGCTGCTGACGGCTCCTAACCTTTTCACGCCGGTACTGTCACCTTAGCGTATTTTTCCACAAAAGCTTTCATCTCGTCCACCATATCAGGCGAGCCGACGGCGATGGTCACCCGCTGGTGCAATTCGGTGGGTTCTATTTCCAGGATGCGCTCCAGCGAACAGTTGATGGCTTTGCCACCGGCTTGCTCCATGATAAAGGCCAGGGGGTTGCACTCATACAACAGGCGCAGCTTTCCCTGCGGGTATTTCCGGGTATTGGGATAAAGGAAAATCCCGCCCTGGAAGAGTATGCGGTGAACATCGGAGACCATGGTGCCGATGTAGCGGAGGCCGTAATTTTCGTCGGAACAGTGGTCAATATAGCGGCGCATTTCCACGTCGAATTTCAGATAGTACCCCTGGTTGACCGAGTAGTAATTGCCTCGCTTCGGTATCTTGATGTTTTGGTGGGAGAGGCAAAACTCGCCAATGGTGGGGTCGAGGGTGAAGCCATTGACACCGCACCCTGTGGTGTACACCAAAATGGTGGAGGTGCCGTACAGCACGTAACCGGCGGCCACGAGTTGGGTGCCTTTTTGAAGAAAATCCTTCTGCGTGCAGGTTTCCGAAGGATCGCTCAGGCGGCGGTAAATGCCGAAGATGGTGCCCACCGACACGTTCACATCAATGTTGGACGAGCCGTCGAGGGGGTCCATCACCACCACATACTTGCTGTCCTTTCCATCCATTGGCTGGATCGGGATAAACTCTTCGTTTTCCTCGGAGGCGATGCCTGCGCACTCTCCGCTGTTGCAGAGGCATTCGATGAGTTTTTCGTTGGCGTAGAGGTCCAGCTTCTGGACCTTGTCGCCGGTCACGTTTTCCGAGCCGGCAGCGCCGAGGATGTTGAGGAGGCCGGCCTTGTTCACCTCCCGGTTCACGATTTTGGCGGCTACGCCAATGTCGCGCAGCAGGCCTGTAAGTTCGCCGGAGGCGAAAGGAATTTCATTTTGCCGGCGAATGATAAACTCGTCAAGTGTTACAATTCGGTTATTCATTGGTAAGGTATATTGGTTAAGGAAAATTCGGTGTCACGGTGTCTAAAATTTTGATTCGATATAATGGGGCAGCATGGCTCGCCAGGTGGGCCAGTCGTGCCGCATATCGGGGCCCCAAATGTCCAACTCATGGGGAATGCCTTTGCTATTCAACACTTCCGAAAACCGGCGTGCAGCTTCCGGGCTTTCGTACGCTCCCGACCCCGACAAGAGGTGAATATGCCGGGCCTGGCGCAAGCGTGGCAAGAAATGGCCGTCATCGAGGTTGGGCAGATAGGCGATGGGCGAATTGAAATAAACGTCTTCGTCGTAATACCCATCGGTATAGGTTTGCAGGTCGTACACGCCGCTCATGGCAATGGTGCCGTCTATGAGGTCGGGCCGTTTGAAGTACAAGTTGGCAGCATGCAAGGCGCCGAGCGAGGCCCCGGTGGTAATGATGGGCGTTTCGGGGCTTGTTTTGCTTTTGATAAAGGGCAACACTTCATTGTACACGTATTCGTTGAACTGGGTATGCCGGATGGCTTTGTGGCGGGGGTGCATGTTTTTATTTAACCAGCTTTCGGAGTTGATGCTGTTGATGGAAAAAACCTTGACCTTGCCGGAATTGACAGCATGGCTCAAAACGTCCATCATCTGAAAGCGCTCGTATTCGAGATAATCGGCAGCAGCCGTGGGCAACATCAGCAAGGCAAAGCCATAATGGCCCCAGATGGCTATTTCCATATTTTTGTTCAAAGCCGGGCTGTACCACTGGTCAATTTCTCTGTGCATGTAAAAGAGGTGGTTGGTGAATTACGCTTTGTGTCGTTTCATACCATGGCCGGTGGAGTTTTTGCTTTGCGGAACCCCGCCAAACTGGCGCATAAAACAGACAGGGGCAAAGATATTTACCTAAATTCGCCCGCCCAAACAAATAGCGTTTTTGCGTGTTGGCTTTCGGAAATAAAATATCCCCATTCTCCGGAATGACAGCCACAAAACGCCAACGACCAACAGCGTGAAGCAACTTTTCGTCCTCAATAAATACTTTGTAAAATACGGCAGGTACCTGCTCTTGGGCATTCTCTTTATCTTCATCTCCAACTATTTCCAGGCGCTCCAACCCCGGATGATACGGCAGGCCCTCGACCTCGTCGTCGAAAACATTGCCCTGTTCAGGTTGTATGACGGATTTGAGAATCAGGCCCTCGTGTTTTCCGATTTCGGAAAGGTCTTGTTGTTCTTTGGCCTGCTCGTCGTAGGGCTTGCACTGCTCATGGGAGCCTTCCTTTACCTCGTGCGGCAAACCATCATCGTCATGTCACGGCTAATAGAGTACGACATGCGCAAGGAGCTGTTTGCCCATTACGAAGAGTTGAACGTCTCGTTTTACAAAAGAAACCGCACCGGCGATATGATGGCACGCATCGTCGAGGACGTCTCAAAAGTGCGCATGTACATTGGCCCGGCCATGCTTTACGGCATCAACCTGGTATCGCTGTTCATGCTGGTCATTTACTCCATGCTCCGGGTGAGTTGGGAACTGACGCTGTATTGCTTGGCACCCCTGCCCATCTTGTCAATTTCCATTTATTACGTAAGCCATTTAATCAATGTTCGCAGCACGAAAATTCAAGTGCAATTGGCTAAGTTGACCAGCACAGCACAGGAGGTGTATTCCGGCATACGGGTAGTAAAGTCCTATGTGCAAGGCACACCTATGGGGCGCTTTTTCCGCCAGGAAAGCCAGGAGTACATGGACAAATCCCTGAAACTGTCAAGGGTAAATGCGCTGTTTCATCCCACCATGCTATTGCTCATTGGCCTAAGTACCGTCATCACGGTCTATTTCGGTGGCGTGCAGGTGGCAAAAGGAAACATCACTACGGGCAACATCGCCGAGTTTATTATTTATGTAAATATGCTCACCTGGCCAGTCACGGCCCTCGGTTGGATAAGCTCGCTGATACAACAGGCCGCCGCTTCGCAAAAGCGCATCAACGAGTTTTTGGAAAGCAAGCCCGAAATCACCAACCCCGTGACGGCACCCAAAAAATTGAGCGGACGCATTGCTTTCCACAACGTGAGCTTCGTCTATCCTGACACGGGTATTCAGGCGCTGAAAAACGTGAGTTTCGAATTGCACCCCGGCCAGAAAATGGCCATCACCGGCCGCACTGGCGCCGGCAAAACCACCATCGCCGACCTACTCCTCCGGCTTTATGACGTGACGGAAGGCCGCATCGAAATTGACGGGCAGGACATACGGCAAATGGACCTCGCCAACCTGCGCAGCCGCACCGGCTATGTGCCGCAGGACGTATTCCTCTTCTCAGACACCGTGTCCAACAACGTGCGATTTGGCAAGCCTTCGGCCAGCCAGGCTGATGTGGAAAAATTCACCGAATATGCCGCCATCCACAACGAAATATTGGAGCTGCCAGAGGGCTATGATTCGATGATAGGCGAACGGGGCGTCACCCTCTCCGGTGGCC
This sequence comes from Saprospiraceae bacterium, assembly GCA_004297645.1. Lineage (GTDB taxonomy): Bacteria > Bacteroidota > Bacteroidia > Chitinophagales > Saprospiraceae > UBA6168. Next base: position 4,398 of record SCUG01000289.1, read on the forward strand.
AAAAACAACGGGTCTCCATTGCACGGGCGCTCATTAAACAGCCCGACATTCTGTTGCTCGACGACTGCCTCAGCGCTGTGGATACAGACACAGAAAAGAAAATCTTTGGTTCCTTACAAAAGTCAATGGCGGGTAAAACAACCATCCTCATCACCCACCGCATATATTCTCTCCTCGATTTTGATAAAATAGTCGTCCTGGAAAATGGTGAAATAGTGGAAGAGGGCACCCATCCCGAATTGTTGAAAATGGGCGGATATTATTACGAGCAATACGAAAACCAGCGCATCGAGGAACAGCCTGCCATTGGTGAAAACGGCAGGTAGACCGGTGTCCTGTACTCATGCCTATTTGCGGCTTTTGGCGGGAATAAACTTCCATTATTTGGCTCCCCTGCATAAAACATCAACGTCCATTTTGATTATTCAAAGTGATCACTACATTTGTCAAGCTTAATGCACACCCGAAAATTAGATGCGGGCTGCAAAGTGGAAATTTTCTCACCATAAATTTTTTTGAAGTGAACGACGACAGAAGATTTGAAAGCGTGTTTTCGCAGAAGGTCAGAGCGGGGAAACGGAGAACCTACTTTTTTGACGTGCGCAAAACGAAAGGCGAAGACTTCTATGTGACACTGACCGAGAGTACGAAGAAATTCGAAGACAACGGGTTCGAGCGCCACAAAATTTTCCTGTACAAAGAAGACTTCAATCGCTTCCTGGCAGGCTTGGAAGACGCCATCAACTACGTAAAAAAGGAGCTGATGCCTGACTACGACTACGAAGAGTTCGACCGCCGGCAGGAAGAGTGGGAAACCCACAGAGCCGAAGAAGATGCAGCGGAGGCCGGCAGTGTTTCGCCCAAACCGGCTGCCACTGATGCTCCGGCTGAAATACCCGAATCCGACACTACCAGCAAAGATAACTCAGACGAGACGGCTCCTGATGCTACCAAAGCAACCGTCAAGGAGGAGAATAAAGAAACAACGGAAGACGACGACATGAGCTGGTAATTCAGCTTCTCTTAAAGTTTTCAAGAAAAAAACGAAGTTTCTGAGGTACAGAGAGCTTCGTTTTTTTTTATTCCAATGCCCCCCTCTTTCCTAGCTCGATGACTTGGAGTTGCTGAATCCGGCCCTCTTGAATTTCAAATCGTATCACCGTGCGCATGTAGTGAAAACCTTCCCGCCCGCACGCACCAGGGTTAATGTGCAGCAAGCCCAGCTTTTTATCTGGCATCACTTTCAGGATGTGGGAGTGACCGCAGATGTAGAGATTGGGCGGCTGGGCAGTCAGAATATCCCGTACCCGTTTGGTGTACCGGCCGGGGTAGCCGCCGGCATGGGTCAAAAAAACATCGAGGCCTTCTATTTCAAATCTCAAATTTTCGGGAAAGCGCTGACGCAGGGCCGGTGCGTCTATATTGCCATAAACAGCACGAAAGGGTTTGAAGGCTTGCAGCCGTTCAGCCACTTCCATGCTACCGATGTCCCCGGCATGCCAGATTTCATCACAGTTTTTGAAATGGGAAAAAACGTTTTCGTCGAGAACCCCGTGGGTATCGGACAGCAGGCCTATGCGTACCATACTTTTGAAGATTTCTTCTGTTGTGCAGCCATTTCAAAAAAGCCCGTTCACCGTCTCCCGGCTCACTCATCCAACTCCTCGAATAGCTTCGGGCCAGCCTTGTATTTCTTACCGAGAACGGCTTTCATGCTGTCTATTTCCGTCAGGCTGTTATATTGGAAAATGATGCCCACGCGGTACAGGTCTTTGTAGGTACGGTTATCGGTGGTGTAGCCATCTGAGGTGAGCAGTTTGGAAAAGTTCAAGGCGTTGCTTTCTTTGCCGAAACTGTGAACAACGATGAAGGCTTCCCCTTTGCCTGGCACGTAGGTGTTATTTTCTTTACCGGCTTCGGGCGCACCGGCGGCTTCCGGTTCCGTGCCAGAGAGTGTGGCTGTAGTGCTGTCATTTTCACGGGGAGGCTGTGCCTGTTCTTGTGGTTTCACGTTGACGCGGGTCTTGTCGGGCAGTTGGTGGTGGGTCTTGCCATCGTTGCGAAACAATAAAAACAAACTGATAGCGAGGAGTATTGCCGAGGCCAACACCAGCCATGGGAGTATGCGATGTAAATCATTTTCTGTAGCAGTAGGGGACGGGGACGTGGGGGGTGGAGTATTTGCCGGAACCTGGGCGGTGGTTGCTTCCCTGGCAGGCTTCTTCTTCTCAGCAAACTGAGATGGTTGGAAACGCTCTCTGACCACTGGTGAGAACTGTACCGGTGGAAGGCCGAAAGTGCTGGCATCGAGATTTGTGTTTTCCGGTATGAAGCGGATTTTGTGCTCGAAGTCTTTGTAGAGCCGCCCCACTTTTGGAATATTCACTATCTCCCGCCTTCCCAGCGATAGGGTCATATTTTCTACGAAGTGGTCCACTTCCAACATGGCTTCCTGAGCGGTGATGGTGTATTGCCTTTGGATATAATTGACCAATACCCCATCGTTCATCACGAGGTTGGGGTTGAATTCTATCTTTTTGGTGGGTGGCAACACCACGCCCTGCACATAGTCAGCGGTAGCGGTCTGTGGTGTGGAGGTGAACCCTCCCAGCCCTGGAACGAGGACGTCCGAATGTTCGAAAAGAAGTTCCTGAATGGCCAGCCCGACGTCTATTTTCATGTTTTCAACTGTTTCATTTATATGCAATACCAAGCAACACCACGCACCCCGCAAACGCAAGCAGCAAAGTAATTACAAATTGGAGAATTTGGCTAATTTTCCCCTTCCATACACGAGGAGCAAATTTAGACAAAAATACTTCTGCCTTTAAATTCGTGTAAACCAGTGTCTTGATATGAAGAAACCACTTTTGCCGGTGCTGTATTTGTTGCTGTGCAGTTGCACAGGGTTTTCCCAAAGGGACTTCTATAAATCGTATTCCTTCGACCACACCGATACGCTCCGCGGGATGCTACGACCGGAACGCACCTGCTACGACGTGACATTTTACGACCTCAATATCGGCATTGACATCAGCAAGAAATTCATCAAAGGGTATGTGGACATCTATTTCGATGCCGTGTCCAGCAGCAATGTAATTCAGATAGACCTGTTCAAGAATATGGAAATCCTCGAGATTACTTTTTACGACCAGCCACTGACTTACAACCGCATAGAAAATGCCGTTTTTGTATATCTGCCCATGATGCTGCCGCGAGGCTCCAGCGCCACCATCCGTGTGTCGTACCAAGGCTTTCCACAGATTGCGCGCAACGCCCCCTGGGATGGTGGCTTTGTTTGGTCGCAAGACCCCAAAGGCAACCCCTGGGTGGGGGTAGCCTGCGAAGGTACCGGGGCCAGCCTTTGGTGGCCCTGCAAAGACCACCTTTCCGACGAGCCCGACAGCGTGGCCATCCACGTGGCGGTGCCCAATGGCCTGTCGTGCATTTCTAACGGAAACCTTCGGAAAACCTCCCCCCTCGATGAAAATCACACCCTGTTTTATTGGTTCGTTTCTTACCCCATCAACAACTATGGAATTTCTCTGAACATAGGCAGTTACAGCCATTTCTCCGACACCTACATCGCCGGGGATGGCGATTCGCTCGCACTCGATTATTACGTGTTGCCGGATAATCTGGAAAAAGCCAAAAAACAGTTCGAGCAGGTAAAACCGATGCTCGCCTGTTATGAAAAATACTTTGGCAAATACCCCTTTTGGAACGACGGCTACGCCTTAGTAGAAACGCCCTACCTCGGCATGGAGCACCAAAGCTGCATTGCCTACGGCAATAACTACAAACGGGGGTACCTCGGCGGCATGATTCCCCGCGATATGGACTGGGACTACATCATCGTCCACGAGAGCGGGCACGAGTATTTTGGCAATGCCGTCAGCGTGGCGGACCACTGCGACATGTGGATTCACGAATCTTTTGCCACCTACATGGAGGCGCTTTATGTGGAGTGCATGTACACCCACGACGACGCCGTGCGATACTTAGAAGGTCAACGGCCGTTCATTCGCAACTTCGAACCCATTATCGGCCCTCCGGGGGTGAATTTTTTCAGTTGGCGCAGCAGCGACCATTATTTCAAAGGCTCCTGGGTGCTGCACACCTTGCGCAATGCCCTCGATGACGATGAGGTGTTTTTCGGGATGTTGCGCGGGTTTTATGACAAATACAAATACACCACCTGCTCCACGGAGGACTTCATTGCCTTCGTCAATGAATATACCGGAAAAAATTGCGACGCATTTTTCGAACAATACCTTTGGTACCCTGGCATTCCGAAATTAGTGTACACACTGGACCAAAAAGGCAAAGACCTGAAAGTGACGTTCAGATGGGAGGTCAATGTGCCCGGCTTCGACATGCCCGTGAAGATTGGCAAACAAGGAGCTTACACCACCATTTCTCCCGTATCAGGGACGACCCGGAAGGTGCTGATTCCCAATTTGAAAAAATCAGATTTCAGGGTAGCTACGGAAATGTTTTACATCAAGGGAAAGGAGGTAAAAAACCTCTAAACTGCCAAGACCGGGAATGAAACGACCAGCCTACGAGACCAGACCCAATGCAGAAAAAACACTTTTCGAGTTCGAGAGCAACGGAGAAAAAGGCACCATCCCCAAAATCGTCCTCTTCGACCGCGAAGGGGAGCAGTTGTGGAACTTAGCCTTTGGAGATAAAATTGCCGGGTTCGAGTTCGACGATAAAGTGATTACCAACAACAAAGATTTATGGACGGTGATTCAAACCATCGCCAACATCGTCCATGAGTTTTTGGAGGCCCACCCCGGCCACATGATTCAAATAAGGCCCGTGGATGCAAAGCGAAAAATGCTGTACAACGCCATTTTTCGAAGAAAGTGGGCAGAAATCAAAACTTCTTTTACGGTGTTTGCTGTTTCCATGACAGCCTTCGGGCCGTACAACCCCCAAAATGATTACGAAATATTTGTAGTCTCTAAAAAATGGGGTAGTTTTGAAAAATAACTTTTTAGCAATGAAATCAAGAAGCGCCAGTTCCACTGCACCTAAATTAGCAAAAAAAGGAAGGGTAATTGCCATCCAGCATCCCTCGCTGAACGGGGCTTCTGCCTATTCCAAAGCATTGCATAGCTGGCACAGCAGCGCTTCGTATCAAAAGTCGCTTCGCCAGATTTCCAGATTCCGCATCGCCTGGCTCCACCACAAACACCCCGAATGGAGCCTCCCTGAAATCACTGCCGACATGGTGAAATGGTACGCCAAAGACATGCCCACCGCCGCCCGAACGGCCATGAAAAAATTTATCAAAGAGCAGTGGGTGTTGAAAGCTTACGAAGAAATAAATGGAGCGTCGCTCGATGCACTTTTCGCCACCAATACGGAGGCCTAATTTTGGATTCTCCTGCCCTTCCTTCCATTTCCCACCTATTTATTATTTAGTAACGTGCGCAAAATAAGATGAGGCTGTATCAGAAGTCATCGCTAAAAAATTGTGACCAAATTCTTCAACACAGAGGCACAGAAACACAGAGTTGAGTTTGGTTCTCTGTGCCTCCGTGTCTCCGTGTTGAAATAAAAATTGTCAAGCTAATTCCAGAGATGACTTATGATACAGCCACCCTTGTTCTTTTTGAGGCCACCTCCGGCGGCCTCAAAAAGAACATCTTATTTCGAACACGTTATTTAGCTTTTGCTATTGAAAGCTGCCTGTCAAATTCCGGCAACCAGACACAGCGTATCCGCCCGTTTTTCGGATACTTTTGCACCAAGCGGAGGTTTAGAAAGTTGCAGCAGTTTAGAAGATTCAATTCGCACCTGCTACGGCTAAACCTCCTCAACCTCGCATTCAATGAAAAACCGCCGCTTACTTCTCGTCAGCCTTCCCCTTTTCAGTTTTCCGCTGTTGTTGTCCTATTTTTCAGAAGAATCCGGCGCTGGTCATATACCCGATGAACCGGAACGTTTTCATGCGGCTCTGTTAGACACGCTTCTGCCGGCGGGTTACAACGCTTTATTCGCCGGGAGCGGCATCTGTTCGAAATGCCACGGCTACGATACGGCAGGTGTGTCCAGCGTGAACTTTCTTGGAGAGGATGTAAATGTAGTGAGCGACTGGCGGGCCACCATGATGGCCAATGCAGCCAAAGACCCTTTTTGGCGGGCCAAGGTGAGCCATGAGGTGCTGCTTTACCCTCAGCACCAAGAAGCCATTGAGGACAAATGCACCGCCTGCCACGCACCACTCGGTCATTTCAACGCAAAGCATCTGGGGGCCACGCATTATTCCATCGCTGAAATGGCCGCCGATTCGCTCGCAATGGATGGCGTGTCGTGCCTCGCCTGCCACAAACAATTGGCCGAAGGCCTCGGCGATGAGTTTTCCGGCATGCTGAATTTCGACACTTTCAACGTGGCTTATGGGCCGTACACGATGCCGCTCGTCAGCCCGATGCTCACCGAAACGGGGTACAAACCTACCTTCAGCCCTCACATCGAAGATGCGGGTCTGTGCGCCGGTTGCCACACCCTCATCACCCAAACCTTAGACTACGGCGGCACCCCGTCCGGCGATAATTTTGTGGAGCAGGCCACCTACCACGAATGGCTCAACTCGGCCTACAACGATTCGGTGAGCTGCCAAAGCTGCCACATGCCGAACCTCGGCAAATACTCCGTTTACCTCGTGACCGGCGCACAAACAGGGCCGAGAAGTCCTTTTTTTCAGCATGAATTCGTGGGGGGAAATGTGACCATGTTGAAGTTGCTGCGCAACAACATCGAAACCCTCGACCTGAAAGCCTCCGCCAGTCAGTTCGACGAAGTCATCGCTAAAACGGAGTACCTGCTCCAAAACAGAACCCTCAGCCTCGGCCTCGAATTGGTGGAGCGAACCGCCGATACCGCCTATTTTTCGCTGAAGCTGACCAACCGGGCGGGGCATAAATTTCCCTCCGGCTACCCGTCCCGGCGGGCATTCATAGAATTTTCCGTGACCACGGAATCGGGCGGCACGCTTTTTATTTCCGGCAAAACCGATGCAGATTTCGAGGTGTACGGGCAAAACGCCACCTACGAGCCGCACTATCAAACCATCACCTCGGAGGAGCAGGTGCAGATTTACGAAATGGTGATGGCCGATGTGAATGGCGAAGTGACAACAGTACTCGAACGGGCCAAGCTCCCCCTTAAAGACAACCGCCTGCCACCCCTCGGATTCACCACCTCTCACCCCGCGTACGACACTACACTCATTGCCGGAGCCGCTCTCGAAGATGGCGATTTTAACAAAGAAAACGGTGTGGAGGGCAGCGGCACAGACCGCATCTTTTACAATATCCCTCTCAATGGAAACACGGAATTACTCTCGGCGAGAGCCAGGGTTTTCTATCAGCCCACCCCGCCCAAATTTATGCTGGAAATGTTCGCCGGAAACACAGCCGGAATCAACCTTTTCCACAATCTCTTCGATGCCGCTGACCGCACACCGGTGCTTGTTCAGGAGGCAACAGTTCTCGTGGACCCCTTGGTGGCAGCGCAAGAAGCGGTAAAACCGGAGGGCTTCATCGTCTTGTACCCCGTGCCCACGGCCACCGGAACCCTCGCCATCCAATCAGCACAACCCCACACCGTGGAAATCTACGGCATCAACGGCCGCCTCTTGCAGCGCGGCAATCATCGCAGATCGGAAGAGC
>SCUG01000290.1 GCA_004297645.1 Saprospiraceae bacterium
ATGTTACGTAAGGTGCGACCTCTCCGAGGTCGAAATCCAATTCATGTTGCCAATTTCTACCAACGTGCGACCTCTCCGAGGTCGAAATTGATTTTAATGCGTTTGCCCTGGCAAAACAATGAGACCTTGAAAAATGAAAAAATGAAACTATGCTTTTAAAAATAGCCTGGCGAAACATCTGGCGCAGCCGTATGCGCAGCGTGGTCGTCATCATGTCCATCATTGCCGGCGTATGGGCGCTGTGCTTTATTTTGAGTTTCTCAAACGGCATCACTTCCACTTATATCGAGAACGCCATCAGGGACCAATTCTCGCATATTCAACTGCATCATCCGAAATTTTCTGAAGACAAAGACTCGAAGTTTTACCTGACGGATGTGGCGGCCACCTTAGAGCAAATCCGTCAAATGCCAGAAACGGAAGCTGCAACTGCCCGCATTTTGGCCACCGGCATGATCAGCTCCACACGAGCGGCCCGTGGCGTGCAAATTACCGGCGTGGAACCGGGGCCGGAGGCAGCCGTCACTCACCTTGACCAAAAAGTTGTGGAAGGCAGCTACTTCCAACCTGAACGCCACAACGAAATTCTCATCAGCCGGCGCACAGCCGAAAAGCTGAAAGTTAAATTGCGTAGCCGCGTGGTGCTCACCTTTCAAAACATGGACAGCGATATCACCGCTGCCGCATTTCGGGTCGTTGGCCTGTTCGACACCGGCAATATGATGCTCGATGAAAGCATGGTTTATGTAAAAGGAGAGGTTTTAAAAACACATTTACTGACGGAAAGCGTACACCCGGAGCTTACCACCATAGACAGCACACGCCACGACTTCGCCCAGGAAATCGCCATTTTCCTGAAGGATGCCAAAGCTGTAAAAACTGTAAAGATGGAATTGATAAAAAGCCATCCCGATGTGTTGGTGGAAGATTATTGGGAAATATCGCCGGACGTTGAACTGTACGAATCGCAAATCAAATCCATGAATGGCATCGTCATCGCCATTTTCATGCTGGCGTTGATTTTCGGCATTGTCAACACCATGCTCATGGCTGTGTTGGAGCGGTACAAAGAACTCGGCATGCTCATGGCCATCGGCATGAACAAGGCCAGGGTTTTTCGAATGATAGTTTTGGAAACCCTGATGCTGGGCTTGGTGGCTGCGCCTCTCGGTCTGGGCCTCGGCTGGCTCACCGTCTTTCTCTTGCAAGATAAGGGAATAGACTTGTCGGCCTTCTCAAAAGGCTTGGAACTCTTCGGAATGGAAACGGTTATTTTCCCCGTGCTGGACGGTGCGCTTTACCTCCAGTTGTCGGTAGCTGTGCTCATCACTGCCTTGCTGGCATCCATCTACCCGGCTCGAAAAGCCGTTCGTTTAAAACCAGTAGAAGCGTTGCATAAAATTTAGGCGGCAGCCTGTAAAAATTATAAAACCAGTAAAAAGATATGCCAGTAATAGTAGCTAAAAATATCACCAAAACATACAACCCGGACACGGTGCCGGTGAACGCCCTGCGCGGCATAAATCTGGAAATCTCCAAAGGAGAATTCACGGCTATCGTCGGCCCCTCCGGTTCCGGCAAAACCACCTTGCTCAACATCATCGGCGGCCTCGACCGGCCCACGGCCGGCGACATTGAAGTGGACGGGCAGAACATCGCCGGGCTTTCCGGCAACAAGCTCATTGACTTCCGGCAACGCAACATCGGGTTCGTCTTTCAGAGCTACAACCTCATCCCTGTTTTGACGGTGGCCGAAAATACCGAGTTCGTCATGTTGCTCCAAAAACGCCCCAAAGAGGAGCGAAATGCAAGAGTGGCAGATTTGCTGAAATCGGTGGGCCTTGAGGGCAAGAAAGACATGCGGCCAGCTCAGCTATCCGGCGGCCAGCAACAGCGAGTGGCCGTGGCAAGGGCATTGGCGCCAAAGCCTATGTTTATCCTCGCCGACGAACCCACCGCCAATCTCGACAGTGTCTCTGCCTCCAACCTGCTCGACATCATGGAAAAACTGAACGAAGAGGAGGGCATCACCTTCGTCTTTTCCACCCACGACCAGCGGGTCATTGACCGCGCCCGGCGCGTGGTGACGTTGGTGGACGGGCAAATCGCCTCCGACAAAACCTGAACTTAGAAAGCCATAAGTGGACAACCTTTTCAAATGGTCAAACTTTTCATTCCATTGCTATTTGCCTCCGTCACGCTTTTTTCACAGGAGGACAAAGCCCCCAACTGGGACCTCCGTGGCTACCTCAAAAGCATGCAGACTACCTATTTTGTGAAACTGCCACTCAGTTCGGAGAGCACCATGTTCAATGACCAGTTGCTGCACAACCGCCTTAATTTCAGATGGTTTCCTTCGGAGAATTTCACCCTCACCGCCGAAGTCCGCAACCGCATTTTCTGGGGCGACCAGGTGCGCTTTGACCCCGGCTTTATCAAAAATGCCAACGAGGGCAGCGATGACTTTTTCGACTGGTCGGCGGGCTACCGAAATAAAAAAGGATACGCCCTGCATACCACCCTCGACCGGTTTTATGGAGAATACAAGGTGGGGCTATGGGAAGTCCGTCTCGGCCGCCAAAGGGTAAACTGGGGCATCGGCACCACCTGGAACCCCAACGATATTTTCAACACCTTCAGTTTTACGGATTTCGATTATGAGGAGCGCCCCGGCAGCGATGCATTGAGGGTGCAGCGATATACCGGCGTGGCATCGAGTGTAGAAGTGGCGGTGAAGGCCTTTCGCCATTGGGACGAGGCCACGGGGGCTATTCTCGCCAAGTTCCACACGGGCAGCTACGATTGGCAGGTGCTGGCCGGCGTGGCCGAAAATTTTGGTGTGCTCGGCGGCGGCTGGGCGGGCAACCTCGGCGACGCCAGCTTTAAAGGCGAGGCAGCTTTTTTTACGCCTTTGAGCGACAGCTTAGACAACAGCTACGCCATGACGGCGGGAATTGACTACACCTTTAGCAACCAGATTTACCTCAACGCAGGCCTGCTCTTCAATTCTAAAGGAAGCACTGACAGCGGTGCTGAAGACCTTTTTACTTTCGAGTTGTCGGCTCGAAATCTGTACCCTTACCGCTATGCTGCATTATTGCAAGTTGCATACCCGCTGACTCCGTTGCTCAACGGTAACTTCGTGGCCGTTTACAGCCCTGGCAGTGCGAATGCGCTTTTCGTCAATCCGGCCCTCACGTATTCGCTGGCACCAAACTGGGACCTCGACGTGGTGGCACAAGTGATTTTTCAGAAAGACGGGAAATACGAAAGCCCGGTGCAAGCAGGATTTTTAAGGGTTAAGTGGAGTTTTTAAAAAGGTATTTCTATAAAATCTTATTTTGCATCGTTATTGAATAACGTGCGCGAAATAAGATGTCCTTTTGGGGCCGCCTCCAGCGGCCTCAAAAAAAACACACATCTATTTGGCGCACGATACTCAGACAAGATTGCACCTCATTTTTTCACCAAAAAAAATTGACATGAAATTTTTCGATCGCCTTTCGAATGGATGGAAATTGGGAATCACCAGCCTCGAAACCCTGCGCGACCATCCGCAACTGCTCCTTTTCCCCGTGTTGTCTTCGTTAGCTTTGCTGGCGGTATGCTTGTCCTTCTTCGGAGGCATGACTTTGCTCTGGGGTTTCGACTTCAACGCATGGACTGAGCGCACTTTTGGGAACACATTTAGTTACCTCGCTCTGCTTGCCTTTTACCTCATCAATTATTTCATCGTTGTTTTTTTCAACGTAGCGTTGGTGTACAGCGCCCGCCGCATTTTCCAAGGCGAAGAATTGACCCTGCGCGACGCCATCAACTTCAGCACCAGCCGTCTGACGACGATTTTGAAATGGGCTGTTTTGGCAGCCACAGTGGGCGTTTTGCTGGATATGTTGCAAGAGCGGCTTGGCAGTATCGGGAAAATCATGGTGGGAATCATCGGCATGGTGTGGTCCATCGCCACGTTTTTCGTGGTGCCGGTCATTGCCTTCGAAGACCTTGGCCCGGTAGATGCCGTGAAGCGGTCGGGGCAGATTATCAAGGAAAAATGGGGCGAATCACTGGGTGCCAATTTCGGCTTCGGGCTGTTTTTTGTTTTGGGTTACATCGCCATCGTGGCTTCGGCTTTCATCCCCGGTTTTTTGATACACCCCGTGGCGGGAATCATCGCCGGTGTTTTGCTGGCATTGGTGTTGCACACAATAATGGCTGCTGCCAAAACCGTTTTCCTGGCAGCCATATACCAACACCTGAATCACGAACCACATGGCGATTTCAGCGGCGATACTTTAGACAGCATTTTTATTCAAAAATAATCCCCTCTTTTATGAAAATTACCCTCTTCGGTGCCACCGGCATGATGGGCAAATGCCTCATAGACCAAGCCCGGATACATGGCCACAGCGTCAGGGCCTTTGGCCGTAACGTATTCACGAAGCTCCCCACGGGGCGTAAAAATCTGGAACTCTTCAAAGGCTCCCTCTTCGAGGATGACGACATCGAAGCGGCATTAGACGGCTGCGATGCCGTGCTCTCTGCCATAGGTGGCGACGTGAACGGGCTGGACAAGACCCGCTCACTTGGCATGAAGCACATTGTGCAGGGAATGGAAAAAACGGGCGTTAAGCGCATCGTGGCCATCGGCGGCATGGGCATCTTACAGGCCGATGAAAATCAGCTTCTCTTCCGAACACCTGCCTTCCCGGAGATATACAAACCCGTCTCTATCGAGCATTTCGAAGCGTGGCAACACCTGCAAAACAGCAGCCTCGACTGGACGATGGTCTGCCCGCCCGACCTTGTAGATGCCGAATTTACTGCAAAATTTATCACGAAGAAAGACTACCCCGCCGTAGGGGTCATGCACATCAATACCAGCGACCTGGCTGAGTTCATGGTACGGCAGTTGGAAAGCGATAAGTTTTTGCATTGCCGTGTGGGTATTTCCAACATCTAAGCCATACCGCATCCCTTTTTGAAATTCGATTATTGCCGGCGATGCCCCGGCATTTTCTTTCGATGACCATTTTCCAGAGCCGCCGGAATTCCGGAATGAGGTTATGGAACGTTCGCAAAATAACTTGGTAAGTTTTGCAGAAGCGAATTCACCGGGGGTGACTCGAAGTCACCCGGTGAATTTGCCAGGTTGTTTTGCGCACGTTCCTATGGAAGAAAGATTCGGTTCAACCGGCTGTTTTTAGTTCGGATTTGCCAGACTTTTCTTTTGAAGGATGAATAGGAAATACACTATTTCACCAGATACAATTTTCTTACAGGTAGGCGAGCCAACGACCCCAGAAAAATTCTCCACCTTTTTACGAATAAATTTTGGCGTAAGCCTGCTACATAAGTCCTTTCGGCGCAGAGAGTCACCTGCCAATGAGGCTGCTACCTGTGAATTAATCTGATGTTCTTCAATAACCGTAAGGCCACATGACGATAGCAATTGTTTCAAATCTGGAAATTCCCCGCGTGATCTAAAATCTGTATAAAGGAAATAGCCATCTTCTTTCAATATCCGGCAAACCTCTGAAAGGAAAATATCCATTTCTAAATACCGGTGTGATGATTCAACATTTAAAACCACATCACAAGAATTGTTAGCGAGGGGCACCTTTTGGGCATTCCCTTGCCTAAAACTTAGCCCATTAATGTGATAAAACTTGTTAGCAAAGTTTACTGCGGACTTTTCGAGGTCAATTCCAATTGCGCTTGATGGAGAAAATGTCTTAGCGATGTAAGCCAACCCTCCGCCTCTGCCGCAGCCAATATCAGCGACATCTTTGTTTCGCAAGTCAACTCCGCTGGCTAAGTGATGGTACAGTTGAATCGAAAAGCGATCCGACTCATCTTGCCAATCCAGGGGAATTTTTTGAGATGAATCTTCGTACCCGTAATTCATCAATTTGATTTCAG
>SCUG01000291.1 GCA_004297645.1 Saprospiraceae bacterium
CCGGAAACCCTCGCCCTGTGCAACGTGAAAACCGGAGAGGAATTCGATGTTCCCTCCGCCCGAAATGGTGTAGGCATTGGTGCGGGCGGGGCGGTTGTTGGCTTCGTCCCAGCCTGCCTTGCAGAACACGTTTTGGCTGAGGAAGAAGTCGGCGGAGACAGCGTTGTCATTGGGCAGGGCATCAGTGCTATCGCTGCTGATGTCGTATGCTAAGGTATATTTACCCACGCCCTCGCTGGCCACATCCACATCAGGCAGTGGAATAAAGACTGAAGAGTCAGGTTCCAAAGCATCCAACACGCTGGCGCTCTCCTGGTAAATTTGTGTACCATCATGGTTCAGGGTAGCAGACACAGTGACGTTGCTCTGTGCCACAAGGCCTTTGTTGGTGACCAAAGCACCCGGTGACACAATGTAGCCGGCCTCCACCTGGTTGGCGGGCATCACGCCTGCCGGAGCACGCACCACACCAGTGCGGTTATCGGTGCTCAGGTTGTTGTTAAACACTACTAATCCAATGGTCATATTCACTGCACCATTGGCCAGCTCGCTGCGGATAATCTGGCCATCTTCGTAAGACAACATTACGCAGGGAATAGTTACCTGGGCACCGACGGCGCCAGGTCCCATGACAATGGAGCCAGCACCGGCAGCATTGTTGAATACCACTACTGCGATGGCGCCGGCAGTCTCGGCGTTGAGGCACTTGACTCCAAATTCGCAACTGCCGCGGTCAATCAGGGCAATTTTTCCAGTTAAATCATTGGTGGCAGGGCTGCAACCTTGATTTGGGTTGGCTGTGCCATCGTTAACGAATTCGACATCGGCCGTCCACACACCGGTGGTCAGATCGGCACCAAATCCTGCGGCTGAAAAGTTATAAGGGCCGGCGATGTTCGCCGGGGAGTTGACGAGTACGACTTGCGCAGTCGTGGTCGCAACCGTGAACAGTAAGGCAATAAGAAAAGTAAAAATTCTCATGGATAAAGAGTTTAGTTAGTAATTATGGTAGCATTCATCTTTTCAATTTCAAAGCAGTTGAAAAGGTAAAATGTCATTAAAGTACATTTTCATAAAGGTATGACAACGGTCGTTTTTTTGATAACCTATTTAACGGGTTAGGTTGCATCTGGTCATTTAACAGACAAAAGAACCGGCGCCCACCGGCCAGCTTTTCTATTCGTTTTTATAAATGTCCTCCACATGCTCTAAAGTACAGATAAGCACTGTCTGCTATGCCGGGAAAAAAGGCCGCAGTTTCTCTTCCAAAAACCCGGGCAACCCAACCACTTTATTGGTCTTCATATCCACAAAACAAAGGCGGACGGTGCCCCCGTTCACCAACTTGCCCTTTTCGTTGAAAATCTCCACGTGGAATGTCACGTATTGGTTGGGCAACTGCCGCAGGGTGGTGCGCACTGTGAGCATCTCGTCGTACCGGGCAGGCCTCACAAACCGCATCTGCATGGAGACCACGGGCAGCATGACGCCTTCCTTTTCCTCCATGTCTTTGTACAAAACGCCTAAAGACCGCAGCCATTCTACCCGCCCGATTTCATAATAATGCGCATAGTGCCCATAGTAGAGGTAGCCCATGCGGTCCACTTCGCTATATCGTACTCTTTTTTGAAATTCGTGGCTGTACATGAAATTGGTGTTTCGGTCTCAGTTGAACCCATAGCCCATAACTCCAAAACTATTCTCTTTCAATCGGGCAGGTCATGCAGTGCGAGCCGCCGCGGGCACGCGACAGTTCGTTTGAAGGGAGGTTGATGATAGTATCTTCCACGTCCTCCGGTTTCAGTTTACCCGATTTGAATTGTTTCAAAATATCCCTGGCGTGCACTATTGCATACCCTGCCTCCCGGAAGGCAGTCTCCGTGTGCGGATTGCGGTCGTAGGTAAGAGCCACACCCGGTTTCAGAGCGACGAGGTTGCAGCCATCCGTCCATTGTTCCCGCTCTTGGTATGGTGACTCACCATTGCCGCTCAGAATAAATTCCATCTTCGGATTTATTTCATTGATGATAAAGTCGCGGATGGAATGGTAAAACACTTTGGTGCCATTTATTCTGTGGACTTCGACATTGGAGCTTAGCCCTTCCACTACGATGGGTTTGAAGGCCACGATGTGGTTGGTGTTGATTTGGGTAAAAATGGTGTCGATGTGCATAAATGAACGCTCCTGGGGGATGTTGATTTGCACTACATTATTGACCACAGCCTTTTCAAACAAACGTTCTTTGAGGGTTTCAATGGCCTGGCCGCTGGTACGCTCGCTGCGGCCAATGAGAAGGAAGTTTTGGTCGAGCATCATCATGTCGCCTCCTTCCATCGAGACGGCTTCCCCCCGGTGCGAGGGCGGGAACTCCTCATAATTGTTCATGTTGATAATGCGCCCCTCGTCTTCGAGATGGCTGAAAATAGGGTGCGACCCAAAGATGTACCGCGAAAGGTAATTCTCCCGGAAGCGGGCTTCTTTCCCTGGTTTCGTGATGATGACGTGGCCATTTACTGTGACGGCGATGTCGCGGGTAAAGATAAAATTAGGGATGGGGTCGAACAGTATGCGATCTTCTTCTTCGAGGTAGCCCGTGATAAGTACGTTGGCGAGGCGTTCATCCGGCAGGTCGAACAGTGTTTTTTTCAATCCCTTGGGCAGCTCCTCATAATCCACGATTTCGTTGATGACCCATTCTTTGGTGATGGCATCAGCGCCAATGGCTCCGGCAAGAAGGTCTCCAGTTTCGAGCACGTTCTCCGCTCCGAGAAACGCTTTCAGCACATCGGTGAAAATGTCGTGCTCCTCCTGCATCTTCGGCAGGTACACGATGTCGTCGAACAACAGTTCTTCGGCCCGACGCGGCGAAATGCGGTCAATGCCTTCATCGGGCCGGTGAATGATGACCCGTTTTAACCTACCTATTTCTGAACTTACCTGGATGGGCATAAAAAAAGGTTTAAAAGGTTTAAGAGGTTTGGAGGTTTAGGAGACGAAAGGCGTTAAATATTTGAGGTGTTTAGTGACGCTGAAAAAATAACTTCTCAGGGTTGGTCTTGAGCGGGCGGGTTTTGAAACCCGCCATTCTAATATTTTTTAAACCGGTGGGTTTCAAAACCCGCCCGCTCGAAAGTGAGAAGTTATTTTTTAATCATTCCTTACAGCTAAACCTCCTGAACTTTCTACACTTCCTAACCCGTCGCTTTTATTCATTGTACGATGAAAGGCAGATACCGGACGTTGCAGCATTTCACCGCCAGCCGCCTCCTGTCACACCACCTTTTCAATTTCGTAGATGGAATTTATTTTACCGGCAAAGATGCAATAAAAGTCAGGACTTTCATGCAGCTTCGAAATCTCCGTGGGGCGGCCATCGTCTATAAAATTGGCCTTGAGCTTGGATTTAATGGTGTACATGGAGGTGAAATAATTCAACTCGACCCCCTCGGTAAAATACTGGCTAATCTGGCGCATCATTTTATTCGAGTTCGTCTTTGGCCTGGCGGGGCAAAAATTGCAGTTCGAGGTAAAACGGGGGGTACACTCCGGGTTCTCCTGTTGGCAATCGAAGTGCGGCAGGTTGTCGAACGATACCTTGTGGTGAGTGTATGCCACCGAAGAGAGCGACAGCAGGCCCGATTTGCCGTAAGGCATCAAACTGCCAAACTGCCCGTCCATCACAGTCAGACCGATGTTTTTCAACTGGGGCGAAGTGAGGAATGCAATCTCTGAAATTTCGTGCATCAGGTGAATATCGGCTACGCCGAACAACCGGTTGACAGAGTTGCTGCTGCAATAAGTAGCGTTGATGACAGCAGCCGCTTCCATTTTCCAAACTGCTTTCGATTCACCATCCTCCAATTGCAAATGCCAAGCCCCGGCCGATGAGTAGGCATCCATCACCATCGTGGAAGTCAGCACGTCAATGGCAGGCTCGTCTTTCACTTTTTGTTTGTAAAATTCACCGATGAGCAGGGGGTCGAAAGTGTATTCGGTGGTGCGGTAGAGCGACTCTAACCTATCATAGTTGAACAGCGGATGGTGCGCTACTGGCTCGCACCGGATGCCGATGTATTGGCAAAAGCGCTCGAACTGTGCAGCGTCGGTCAGCGAGCCATGACGGTCTATGGCGTAGAATTTTTCGAAAGCAAAAAGGATGAAGGGCTTGTGCTCAGCCGTGAAGCGTGCTTTGTTGTCGTCGGACATGATGGCTGTGGCCACGCTGCGCGGGTAGTGGTAGCCACCGTGCAGCCGCGCCTGGTTGACGATGCTGGCCTTTTTGAACAACTCCAGCTCCTTTTCAATGAGGCAAATAGAATGGCCCTTGCCCGCTAAGTACAGCGCCGCATAGCAGCCGAAGATGCCGCCGCCGATGATGAGGTAATCGTATTTTTTGAGCTTTCCGATGATGGTTTATTTTGGTTGAAGTTTTTTCAGTTCGCCATAAATATCCGCATAATCTGCCTGCGGCAACATTTGATAAAAGTCAACGGCCGCCGTTAATTGCGCCGGGCTGGAAGGCCCCGTGATGATGCCGGCCATACCGGGCTGATAATACGCGAATATCAGCCCCAACTGGTGCATGGCCACTAACTTCGGCCGGTGCGTATTTTCATTTCCTTTTGCCACGATTGCCTCCAATTTTTGGAGGATTTCCGGGGTGGCGGCAGGGTTTCCGCCCCTTGCCTGCAAGCAGCTTTTTAGAGAATTATCTTCCTGCCGCAGTTTGAGTCCGCCGGCGTTGATGCCATAGGCAATGAATCGCCGTGCTCCGTGAAACAGGGCATAATGTTCAAAATCGGAGTACAGCGGATTGTGCTTTATTTGTATGCTAAAATCGAAGCCGAACCGGGCATTCAGCGCGTGGTATATTTCGGGGTGCCGGATGCCGGAAAGGCCAGTGCGAAGCCCTGCCTTCCGGGCGAAGTCCAGGCCAACCAAAGTTTCCTCCA
Organism: Saprospiraceae bacterium; assembly: GCA_004297645.1. Classification (GTDB taxonomy): domain Bacteria; phylum Bacteroidota; class Bacteroidia; order Chitinophagales; family Saprospiraceae; genus UBA6168. Next base: position 4,954 of record SCUG01000291.1, read on the forward strand.
CGGCGGTGGCATCGTCGCGGTTGTCCCAGTGCACCATCAGGGTGCCGAGGTTGGAGCCGAACATCCATTTATATTCGTCGAGCATCATCAGGATGAACGATTCGGTGAGCACGTGCTCCTGCGTCCGCAGGTTGTTGACGCTGCCGATTTTCATCATCACCTCCAGGTCGTTCACGCCGTTGGCTTTTATCCATTCTGCCAGGATTTGTTCCGCAAGGCGGAAGTGCCCCGGCACCTTGTCAATGGGGTAATTGGTGGCCATATCCACAGTGCGGAACCCGCGGCGGTACCAATCATCGAGTAGCTGGAAAGCCATGTCTTTTGGGGTGGTCCAGCCCCACATGGCGGTGCCGAGGAGAAGGTCTGGCTCAACGGAGGGGGTTGGTTCAGGCATCATCGCGGCTTTTTAGTTTTCAGTGTACGCATGGCGAGGAGGTACTGTTTTG
>SCUG01000292.1 GCA_004297645.1 Saprospiraceae bacterium
GCGGCGGGTGTAGGCTGCGGCCTGCTCGCGCTAAACATGGGCTGGAGCAGCTTAGTCATTGACTGGATAAAACCCTTTGGCACCATTTTCATCAACTTGCTAAAACTCATTGCTATCCCGCTCATCGTAGCCTCCCTCATAAAAGGCGTGTCGGATTTGAAAGACATCTCGAAGTTGTCGGCCATGGGCGGGCGCACCATCGTTCTTTTTATCGTCACTACAATGATTGCCATTTCAGTGGGGCTTGTTATCGTAAACTTCGTCCAACCCGGCCACTTGGTGGAAGAGACCACACGGGTGGAAATGATGGAAAAATTCGGCGGCGACGCCGCCTCAAGAATCGTGGCCGCCACCGAAAAGAAAGAGCAGGCCATCCTCCAGCCACTGATAGACCTCGTGCCCGACAACATCGTCGGGGCAGCCTCCGGCAATGGAAACATGATGCAAGTGATTTTCTTCGTCATTCTGTTCGGCATCGGGATGATTCTCGTACCGGAAGAGAAGGCCCGCCCGGTCAAAGCATTTTTCGACGGGATGAACGAAGTGGTGCTGAAACTCATAGACCTCATCATGCTCTTTGCACCTTACGGCGTGTTCGCCCTGTTGGCCGCGTTGGTGGTAGAGCTGCCGGATGCCGGCATTTTCGCCGCCCTGTTGGGGTATGCCGCCTGCGTGGTATCCGGCCTGCTGCTGATGTTAGGGCTATTTTACCCTACGGTGGTGAAGATTTTTACGAAACGGAGTTTCGGCTTCTTTTTCAGGGGCATATCGCCCGCACAATTGCTGGCGTTCAGCACCAGTTCCTCGGCAGCGACGCTGCCTGTGACGATGGAGCGGGTGAAAGAACACCTCGGCGTGGATGAGGAGGTGGCGAGCTTCGTGCTACCCATCGGGGCCACCATCAATATGGACGGCACGGCGCTTTATCAGGGCGTGGCAGCGGTATTCATAGCGCAGGCTTTTGGGCTGGAACTTGGCCTGACGGCCCAACTCGGCATCCTTCTCACGGCCACCTTGGCGTCCATTGGCTCGGCTGCCGTTCCCGGTGCAGGAATGATCATGCTGGTGATTGTGCTGGAACAGGCGGGAATCCCCGAAACCGGCCTGGCGCTCATCTTCGCCATTGACCGGCCGCTCGACATGCTGCGCACCGTGGTCAACGTGACGAGCGACGCCACCGTCTCCATGCTCGTGGCAAAAAGCGTGGGAAAACTCGGCGAGCCAAAGGTGACAGAGTGGGACGACAGCTATGCGAAATAACCGGCCGGGTCAGCTTTTAAAATTTAGAAGAAAATCTTTGACGGCGGCATCGAATGCCTCCTGTTCCCCGAAATGAAAATTGACCTCGACCGGGAGCACCATCACCGGCAACTTCTTTTCGAGGAGCCACTGCCGGTGCATCATCAGCCGCATGGCGTCTTTCTCCGTGGTGATAATGAGTTTCTTCTGGCCGGTCATGGCGGCGAATTTCTGCTCGATGCCGTCGAGGTCGGATGTGTCGAAATAGTGGTGGTCTTCAAATTCCTGCACACGCACGGCGCTCAGTTTTTCTTTTAAAAATTCCAATAGATAAGCTGTGCCAGCAATGGCACAGACGAGCAGTGCCTCGATATCATGCGTCAATTCCAGCTTGTATGTTGGGTTCAAAATGTAGTAGGGCTGCAAATAGTGATAGCTGGAAAAAAATAACCGCTGGTGGGGAAAGGGTTTGATTTCGGCCAGCAGGGCCGCGCGCTCCTCCTGCCCGATGTCGCCGGGGCATTTCGAGACAACGATGACATCGGCACGTTGGTAGGCGCTGCGCCATTCCCTCAGCCGCCCCGATGGCATCAGAAAATCCCGTGTAAAAGGCTGGCCATACTCGGTCAGCAGGATGTTCAGCCCCGGATGTACCGAACGATGCTGGAAGGCATCGTCGAGCAGGATGACCTGCGTGGACGGGTGCTTTTGCAAAATCTCCGGGATGCCGAGCGAGCGGCTCTCGCTGACGGCCACGAACACCTCTCCGAATTTCTTTTTAAACATCAGCGGCTCGTCGCCCGATTCGAGGGCCGTGTTCCAGGGGTTTACAATTTGAAAACCCTGGGTATTGCGGCGGTAGCCGCGGCTGAGGGTAGCCACTTCGAGATAAGGGTCCAGCAGGCGAATGAGGTACTCGATGTGCGGGGTCTTGCCGGCGCCGCCAATGGAGAGGTTGCCCACGGAAATCACCGGCACGTTGAACTCCACGCTCATCAGCAGGTGGCGCCGGTAGAAAAAATCGCGCAAGCTGACCCCCAGCCCGTAGAGCAGGGAAAATGGCAGCAGAAGTATTTTGATGAGCGGGTCCTGAAACACAATTAGCAGGCAATTATCTGTGGGCGGCGGGCAGCCATTTTACATTCAGGCAAAAATTTGTCGCAAAAATGCCAGCCCCGCCGGTGCGGTCGTTGCATAAAACGCAAATGTAGCCAATTGGTTATCCCCAGAAGAAGTAACTTCGCCGTTGCATGAAACATCTTCTCTGCCACCGGAACAGCTCCTGCACTCGCCGGGCCTTTTGGGCCTTCTTTTTTTTATTGGGGCTATGCGCTCAATTCAGATTGAACGGGCAAACCAGCGCTCCGGCCTTTCTACCTGCGGCGCCGGAGGAGTTGAACTACGTCACCATCAAACACATCTACATCACTGGCAACCGGCGCACCCGGCCGGAAATCATTTTGCGGGAGCTGGATTTCGCCGAAGGCGACACCATTTCGCTCACCACGCTGAGCCGCCGCATCGAACAAAACCAATTCAAGATGATGAACACGGGCCTGTTCGCTTCGGCCCTCATCAATTTTAAAGAATGGGAAGGCGCCACCAATTTCGTGGGTTTGGAAATTACCGTGAAGGAAGGCCTGTTCATTATTCCCATCCCCATCCTGGAACTGGCCGACCGGAACTTCAACGTTTGGTGGGACACCTATCACCACTCCCTGCGGCGGCTCAACCTCGGCGTGCAGTTTTACCATACCAATTTCACGGGCCGCAAAGACTTGCTCAAAGCGTTGGTACAGCTTGGTTTTACCAAAAAATACGAGCTTACCTATACGCTGCCCTATTTCAACCGCCACCGGAATCTGGGCCTGAACATCAACTTCCTCCACACCCGTGAAAGGGAAATCGGGTACACCACCAGCGGCAACCGCCTCTTGTATAGCCGCGACAACGACAGTCCGTTGCTGCAACGATTCCGCGCCGGGGCAGGCCTGCTTTTCCGCCGCAAACTCGACGTGTACCACCGGCTGAACCTGGCGTTTCACCAAAATATCATTCAAGAGAAAGTGCTGCCGGAGCTGAACCCCGACTTCTTCCTCACCGGGCCAAAACAAAGGTACCTGGCCCTGTCGTACGAGTTTGTGCTCGACAAACGCAACATAAAACCATACCCACTCGCCGGGTATTATTTTGAGGCTACTGCCGCAAAAAAAGGCTTCGGCTTGCACAACGACCTGAATGCTCTGGACGTCAGCGCCACGTATTTTCATTATTTCACGTTGGCAAAGCGCTGGAGCCTCGAGTTGGGCGCAAAGGGCAAAACCGGATTGCTCCGCCAAAAGCAGCCGTATTACAACAGCGTCGCGCTGGGCTACCTTTTGGATAATATCCGCGGCTACGAATATTACGTCGTGGATGGCTTAGATTACGCCTACCAAAAAAGTAGCCTGCACTTCGAGTTTTTGAATAAAACCGTAAGTTGGGGCAAGAGCGTGCCTTTCGAGGCCTTCAAAGAAATGCCGCTAAAGCTATATTTGTCGCTGCACAATGAATGGGCATTTGTCAACAACCCATTTTATAATAATGGAAATTCCATGAGCAACAGACTGCTCTGGGGTACCAGTCTCGGCCTTGACATCGTGATGTATTACAACAAGGTTTTCAGCTTAGAATTCAGCCGCAACCACGTCAATGAGTTCGGCTTTTTCCTCCACTGGGCATTGGCGTTCTAACAATGAACTATGAGCAATGAACAATTGGCAGCTACCTAAAGTAGTTTCCCAAGAATGAGCAAATCTGAGCCATTTATACTTTTGAACGCCAGGTTTTGTCCATTTGACATTTGCTATTAAACTTTAGCCATCCGGGTAATCGGGATGCAGCCAGAACCAAATAGGCCTAGTACAAATAGGGAGGGCAATGAATTTCGATGGTTAGATACTACACTAACACTTGACATTGTGTGCCCCGGCGCCGCCTCCGGCGGTGCCGGGGGGAGGGGATATTGGGGGCTTCGCCCCCAAACCCCTAAG
>SCUG01000293.1 GCA_004297645.1 Saprospiraceae bacterium
CAGAACCAAATAGGCTTAGTACAAATAGTGAGGGCAATGAATTTCGATGGTTAGATACTACACTAACACTTGACATTGTGTGCCCCGGCGCCGCCTCCGGCGGTGCCGGGGGGAGGGGATTTTGGGGGCTTCGCCCCCAAACCCCTAAGCCAGCGAAGTCAGCGCCAAATACCCGGGATAGACAAAACCTAACGCTCGACAGTATAGCAACCTGCCGGGCGGGGTGCGCCTTTCCCAAAAAATGTCTTTGAAAAAATGAGACTTCCGGGCATTCTCCCGTCTCAACGATAAATTTTACCATCCATCCTTATTATTCACTTCATAAAAGTAAAACATGGCAAACCTACTCGATTTATTACAGGGTCAATTGAGCGACAATATGATTGACCAGCTCTCCAACCAGTTAGGCGGAGCCGGCAAAAAACAAACAGCAGCAGCGGCACAGGGCGTGATGTCCACATTGGTGAGTGCGCTCGCTAAAAATGCGGCAAGCCCCGAAGGCGTAAGTGGCCTCGCCAATGCCCTCGACCGCGACCACGACGGCAGCATCCTCGACAACCTGACCGGCCTGTTCGGCGGCAACGCCCAGCCCCTCCCTGAACAGGCCCGCGCCCTCAATGGCCCAGGCATTGTAAACCACCTGCTCGGCGACCGGCAAAATGGCGCCGTTGATATGATTAGCCAGGTGAGCGGCCTCGACGCCTCCAAGACTGGCAGCCTCATGAGTATGCTCGCACCTGTGGTAATGGGTATGCTCGGCAAGCAAAAACGCGAACAAGGCCTCGACCCTGGTGGCTTGTCTGGTTTGCTTTCAGGCACCGTCACCCAACAAAAAAGCTCCGGCAACCCGCTCATGGATATGGCCACCAAATTCCTCGACAAGGACGGCGACGGCAGTGCCCTCGACGACGTGGCAGGTATGGTTGGGAAAGGCCTGCTCAGCAAACTCTTCGGCCGCAAGTAACCTCGACGATTAAGCGCTTTTGACGCCCTCCTTACAGGCTTTTTTTGTAAAAATACCACCCCACCTCCCCGGTCTGTGAAAGGCAGGCCGGGGAGAAAAGTGTGGTCATTTTTTTTCTTCCTGCCCATGTTCTATCATCCTTCGTGCTGCTGCAAAGCCTTTCTTGCCCTCTGGGTGTTAATGCCGCATGGCAGCAAAATGGGCTGAATATCACCGTCGTTTTGCAGGCATATTTTATTAACTCCGTGAGAGACACTGCGCTGAAATAAGTGGAGGATGCCCTCCGCCAGTTCATCGTTGCTCATGCAAAACGAAAGAAAAATGAAAAAGCTATTTATTCTCCTGTTGCTCACCGCCACGAAGTTGGCATCCCTCCAAGCCCAGGTCGGAGTTTGGGGCTTCGCCGGGGCGAATATTTCAAACGTACATTTTCCGGATAGTGCCGGAATAGATGAAAAATACGAGTCCAATTTCTCCGCGGGCTTTTCATTTCGCAAAACCGGAGAAGGCAGGATTTCCTATCTCGCCGATTTGGCATTTGCACCAAAAGGGTATTCTTACTCCATTAGTGTCCCCTTTGAGCAGAAAGTCCGTTTCCGCTACTTTTACCTCGACCTCGCACCCCAGTTGCAATACCGGCTCACCAACGTGCTGAGCATTTCTGCCGGCCCTTATGGCAGCCTGAAATTGAAGGAAAGAATAAATGCCGGAGACGGCTGGAAGAAGCCACTTTCTTTGGTTGGCGAATTTAGGGACGATACGGATTTCGGTTTCATCGCTTCAGCACGGGCGGGCTTCGGGCAGTTCACATTCGCCCTCTCCTACCTGCATGGCCTTCAAAATTTGTCAGACATCAATTTTACGGACGAAAACGGCGTTCCGATTGGGAAGGTTTATGAGCGGAATCGCGCTGTGCAACTGACCCTCGGATACCGGTTTTGGCAGTCGTGAACAATGCGAGAGAGTGGCAAAGAGGCGCCGGGCCGGTGAAAAGCCGCCGCCCCCCATCACAACTGTAGGTACACCACGAATTTCCCCTCAAAATAAGGCTCTTCGAAAAAGCCGGAGATGGGGTAGGATTCGGTGTATTCCCCTTTGGGCAGGGCCTTTATTTCGGCCTTCAGGTTTCCGCCTTTCAGGGCGATGAGGCCGTTGGGAAGGCTGTGCCGGTGTTTTTCTTTTGCCAGCCGCTGGCACCAGGTGAGCAACTGCGGCAGGGTGGCCACGGCGCGCGTCACCACAAAATCGAACCGCTGTTTTTTCAACTCCTCTGCCCGGGCTTGCTGCGCCCGGACATTCTGCAAGCCCAACTGCTGAATCACATCCTGCACCACTTTTATTTTTTTCAAAGTGCCATCTATCAGCAGGAATTGCACCTGCGGGAAAAGAATGGCCAGCGGCACACCGGGGAACCCGCCACCCGTGCCAACGTCGAGTATCTCCGCATCGTCTTGGAAGAGAAATACTTTGGCTATGGCCAGCGAATGGAGCACATGGTGTTCGTAAAGGTTTTCAATGTCTTTGCGGGAGATGAGGTTCACCTTGGCGTTCCAGTCGCGGAAGAGTTGCTCCAGTTGCCGGAACTGCTGCAACTGCTTGCCGCTAAGGCCGGGAAAGTATTTTGTGATTAACTCCATGATGCGGTATGAATTTCCTGAAGCGCAAGATATTCTTTAGATTTACGAAGTCAGTAAAACTTCTTAAAATCTTTGCAGCTCCTAGCTTGGCTATGCCTGTTGAGGAATGAGAGATTTCGAGCCATTTGGAATTTGGCAGATTTCATTTCTTCGATTTCATTAAGACAGAGGCAGGCAGTTGCATAAAAAAACAAAACTATGGAATTGCTTTATGTTTTAATTATTGGCGCCATTGCCGGTTGGCTGGCAGGGCAGCTATTCAGAGGCTTCGGCTTCGGACTCATCGGTAACATCGCCGTTGGTATCGTGGGCAGCTTTATCGGGTTTTGGCTGTTAGGCAAGCTGGGTATTTCATTTGGCGAGGGCTTGGTAGGCACCTTGGTCACCTCCATCATAGGAGCCGGGGTGCTGTTGTTTATCATAGGTTTATTCAAAAGAAGGTAGGCAACTGCGAGTAAATGAGAATAGCGGTGAATACGCGCCTTTTGATTAGGGGCAAATTAGAGGGCTTGGGGTGGTTCACCCACGAGGTGGTCAAACGCTTAGTGGAGCAGCACCCCGAAGATGAATTCATCTTTTTTTTCGACCGGCTCTACGGCCGGGAATTTATTTTCGGGAAGAATGTGACGCCCGTGGTATTGTTCCCGCCAGCACGGCACCCGGTTCTTTTTTACCTGTGGTTCGAATGGGCATTGGCGGGTGCCCTGAAAAAATACCGCCCCGATGTATTCCTCTCCCCCGACAACTTCCTCTGCCTTCGCACCGGGGTGAAAACCACCTTAGTTACACACGACCTCGCCCATGTGCATTTCCCGGAGCAATTGCCTTTTTTGCAGCGGAAATACTACCAGTATTTTGCACCCAAATTCAACCGGCGCGCCGAAAGAATCGTCGCCATGAGCGAATTCACCAAAGAGGACATCGTGCAGCAATACGGTATTTTGCCCGAAAAAATCTCAGTGGCCTGTAACGGTTGCCGCGACATCTTCCGACCTTTGAGCAAGGCCGGAGTGCAGGAGGTACGCAATAATTATGCAGGCGGGCAGCCTTATTTTTTTTACATTGGAGCGGTGCATCCCCGCAAAAACGTACACCGCCTCATTCGGGCTTTCGATATTTTCAAAGCCAAAACCGGTGCCCCCGTGAAACTGCTCATCGGCGGCCGCTTTGCATGGAAATCTGGCGAAGTGCTGATGGCCTTCAAGGCTTCGGAGCATCAGGACGACATTCACTTTTTGGGCTACCTGACCGAAGCGGAGCTTCCAAAACTAATGGCGGCGGCGCATGCCTGCACGTATGTTTCGTTGTTCGAGGGCTTCGGCGTGCCCCTGTTGGAGGCCATGCACAGCGAGGTGCCCGTCATCACTTCCAATGTGCCGGCGATGCCGGAAGTAGCTGGCGAGGCCGCCCTGTTGGTGGATCCCCGCTCCCTGGCGGAAATAGCAGCGGCTATGCAACAGATTTGGCAGAACCCGCATCTTTGTGCAAAACTCGTAGCTGCCGGTAAGTTGCAACGTGAAAAATTCACCTGGCAGCGAGCCGCAGATGTCGTTTATGAAAATTTAAAAATGAGCGCGGGCGGAATGATGGAGCCGCTCCCTTTTCGGAGCAAAATATCTCCTGGCATCGTCTGCACAAAAAACATGTAACATGGGATTATTCGGCTTTTTGAAACCACCCAAACCCGTGCCTTTCACGTATAGGCCACGGTTTTACGATGAAAAAAGAGAGGCCTTTAAAGAGCGGCTGAAAAAAGCTGAGGAATTAGCCGGTGACAACCCGGAAGCTTTGAAGGCCCGCATTCGCAACAGCTTGCAACGAAAGGGAACTTACCTCACCGACAAGAGCTACCGCCAGCGCCAACTCATGCGCTCAAATATGCTGTTGCTGGTCATCGTTGTGTTGTTAGTCCTCATCGCTTTTCTTGGCATAGAGGTATATTTGCCGAGGATTGTAGAAATGTTCGAGTGATAAAACAGAACCTATAACATGGCTGACATCATTCAGCTCTTGCCCGAATCAATAGCCAATCAGATTGCTGCGGGGGAAGTCGTGCAGCGGCCGGCCTCGGTCGTGAAAGAGTTGCTGGAAAACGCCATTGATGCAGGATGTACCAGCATCAAGCTCATCGTGAAAGAAGCAGGCAAGGCGCTGGTTCAGGTCATAGACAACGGCTGCGGTATGTCGGAGACCGATGCCCGAATGTGTTTTGAGCGGCACGCCACCTCGAAAATACGGGAAGCAAAAGACTTGTTTTCCATCCGCACGATGGGCTTCAGGGGCGAGGCCTTAGCTTCCATCGCCGCCATTGCGCAGGTGGAGATGCGCACCCGCCTCCACAATAATGAATTGGGCACCCGCCTCGTCATCGAAGGCTCGCAGGTGCTCACGCAGGAGCCTTGCCAATGTACCGCCGGCACCAACATTCAAGTAAAAAACCTTTTTTACAACGTACCGGCCCGGCGCAATTTCCTAAAATCAAATGCCATAGAAATGCGCCATCTCCTCGATGAATTTCAGCGGGTGGCACTGGCCAATGTGGAGGTTTTTTTCTCCCTGCACCACAACGACACGGAGATATTCCACCTCCCGCCCGGCCAATTGCGCCAGCGCATCGTCGGGACTTTTGGCAAAGCCTCCAACCCCAAATTAGTGCAGGTGAGAGAAGAAACAGATGCCATGACTGTGGAGGGCTACATAGGCAAGCCGGAGTTTGCCCGCAAAAACCGGGGCGAACAGCTATTTTTTGTCAATCATCGCTTTATAAAAAGCGGCTACCTGCACCATGCCGTGATGTCGGCATACGAGGACCTGATACAAAAAGACTCCTACCCCATGTACGTGCTTTTTATTGAAATGGACCCCGCCAGGATTGACATCAACGTGCACCCCACCAAACAGGAAATTAAGTTCGACGACGAGCGCCTCGTGTACAATTATTTGAAAGTAGCCGTGCGCCATGCACTGGGGCGGTATAGCCTCATGCCCACGCTGGATTTCGAGCAAGAGGCTAGCTTTTCACCTACCCAAAATTTCGGGTTGCCCTTCGAAGTGCCAGGGCAGGAAACCTTTGAAAGAGAACTCTCCGGCACCAGCCAAAGCGAGTCTCATGAAAATACGAATACCCCCGGATTTGGCGGTGGCGGCCAGGGGACTTCGCAGCGCGATTGGCGAAAACTCTTCGAAGGGATTGACGAACTGGAAGAGGAGATGAGCAACAACAGCGCTGATGCGGAAGGCACCATCACCATCCAAAGCAATATCTCGAACACCAACGAGATGGGTGACGGCAATGCCTCTTTCACCAAAATCCAAAAAGAACCCTATCAGGTTCACGGCACGTACATAATCAACCACATCAAGTCGGGTTTTTTACTGATAGACCAACAGGCCGCACACGAGCGCATACTCTTCGAAAAGTTCCTCGAAGTGCTGGACAACCGGCAAGCTTTCACCCAAAAAGACCTGTTCCCAAAAACGATCATCCTGGCACCTGCCGACGCCGTCTTGATGCACGAGATTTTACCACACATCAATTTGCTCGGTTTCGACATTCAGCCGTTTGGAAACGACGCCTTCGTCATCCAGGGCATTCCGGCCGAGTTGGTGGGCAGCCAGGATGAAGTGAAGCTCATCGAAACACTGCTTTACCAATACAAACGCAACGTAGAGCTGAATCTGAATATCACCGAAAACCTCGCCCGCTCGCTGGCCCGCAGTGCCGCCATCAAACGGGGGCAACCCCTCGAAGTACGGGAAATGCGGGAGCTTATTGACCAACTGTTTGCCTGTGCCATGCCTTTCAAAAGCCCATCGGGCCGCAACTGTTTTATAACCTATGATATGGAAACGCTGGAAAAAAACTTCAAGGCTGGCTGAGGCTGGCCACAAAAAAAGAATGATGAATGCAGCACGCACTCATCATCCCTCGGTGTTTCCTGAAAAATTGCAGATTTACATTTTCTTCCACCCGGCGATGGACTCGGTGTTCATCCGCTCGTATTCTTTATTCCCGGCCACGGTTGCCATTTGCTTCGATTTTTCGGCCACCTCGATGGCTTCGGCATAGTTTCCCATTTTGGCTAAGCAGAGGGCCTCTTGGCGCAACGTCCAGAAGCGGGGGTTCATTTCGTTGCTTTTGTGCAGCCACTCGTGGGCCTGCTTGAGGTCTTTGCCCGAATCCATGTAATAGCGGCCGGCGGCGTAGTAGTCGTCAGCATTGGGGCCGGCCATTGCGCTTTTGATGGCAGCGCTGACCACCTCTTCGGTGTTCAGTCCCACCTCGAATTCGACACGTGTCTTTTCCCAGATGAGGATAATGGAGCAGGCATTATCGCTCAGGTTGCCCACATTGATAGCAAAAGACTCCACAGAAAATGGCATTGCTTGGGGTTTTACCTTGAAACGCACTGCTTCCTTGGACGCGTCGTATTTTTCCGGAGTTCCCCAGTTTTCAGCGTCGGTGTAAAAAATAACTTCCCATTCGCCGGGGTTGGGCACGGTGTACAGCGCATAGGTTCCGGCCTTGAGTTCTTTGCCACCGATGGTCACTTTGTCGCTGAAAGTGACGGTGGTATTTTTATTGGCACCGGTGCGCCACATTTCGCCCCAAGGCAGCAACCCGCCAAAAATGGTGCGGCCTTTAACGCTGGGCCTGCTGTATTCGATGGTGATGTCGGTGAGACCAGCCCTCTGGGTCATTTTGCAAAACGGGCTGGGAGCCGGTGTTTCGATTTGTGCACTGGCGGTTTGGAAGACAGCCAAAACTGCCAAAGCTGTGAGAGTGAGCAATACTTTTTTCATCTGAAATTGATTTTAGGTACGTGCACAAAATAAGATGTGTGTTTGAGGCTGTATCATAAGTCATCGCTAAAAAATTGTGACCAAATTCTTCAACACTGATGCACAGAAACACAGAGTTGAGTTTGGTTCTCTGTGCCTCCGTGTCTCTGTGTTGAAATAAAAATTGTCAAGCTAATTCCAGCGTTGACTTATGA
>SCUG01000294.1 GCA_004297645.1 Saprospiraceae bacterium
CCCAATGGCGAGCATGTGTTTGAACTGACGGACGAGCAAGTGCCCCAAATTCAGCGCATCTACGAGCGCATGTTTGAGGAAATCAAGTCTGGCTATATCCACAAATATGACGTGCTGCGAAACCTAGTGTTCGAGCTGCTGCATTTCGCCATGAAAATGCAGCCCTCCACGAATTTCAACAAGCAGCAGATAAACGCTTCGCAGCGCATTTCCACGCTGTTCATGGAAATGTTGGAGCGGCAGTTCCCCATCGAGGAAAACCACCCGCGGGTGAGCCTGCTCCGGGCCTCCGATTTTGCGCGCAACTGAATATCCACGTCAACCACCTGAACAGGGCCGTGAAGGATACGACCCGGAAAACCACCTCCCAAATCATTGCCGAACGGATTTTGCAGGAGGCCAAAATATTGCTCAAGCACAGCCAATGGAACGTGTCGGAAATCGCCTACGCGCTGGGTTTTACGGAGTTGACGCATTTCAATAATTTCTTTAAAAAGCATGTGGAGGTAAGCCCTTTGAAATTCAGGAACCTTTGATTTTTTAATAAACACAGAGACACAGAGACACAGAGCGACACCAGTCAGCTTAGTGGTTCTCTGTGTCTCTGTGCCTCTGTGTTAAAATTTTTTCTACTCATTATGCAAAAGCGCAAACTTGGAAACAGCACCCTCGAAGTCTCCGCCCCCGGCCTCGGCTGCATGGGCATGAGCTTTGGCTACGCACCTTTTCCCGAAAAAAAGGACAGCATCGCCCTCATTCACGCCGCCATCGGGCAGGGCATTGATTTTTTCGATACAGCAGAAGTCTATGGCCCGTACAACAACGAAGAAATCGTTGGGGAAGCCCTCAAACCCTACAAAGGCAAAGTCGTCATCGCCACCAAATTCGGCTTCAACATCGTGGACGGGAAAATGTCGGGCGTGAACAGCCGTCCCGAAAATATCCGCCGCGCCGTAGAAGGATCGCTCAAGCGTCTGCGGGTGGAAACCATTGACCTGCTCTACCAGCACCGGGTGGATCCGAACGTGCCCATCGAGGACGTGGCAGGCACAGTGAAAGACCTCATTGCCGAAGGCAAAGTGAAATATTTCGGCCTGTCGGAAGCTGGCGCAAACACCATCCGCCGGGCACACGCTGTGCAACCCGTGGCGGCGCTGCAAAGCGAATACTCGCTCTGGACGAGACAGCACGAAAAAGAAATCATCCCGGCCATCGAAGAACTGGGCATCGGCTTGGTCGCGTTCAGCCCGCTGGGCAAGGGTTTTCTGACGGGCAAGATTGACGAGAAGCGGGAATTCATGGATGGCGACATCCGCAAAATCCTGCCCCGTTTCACCGAGGAGGCCCGCATCGCCAACAAGGCTTTGCTGGATTTGCTCCAACACTTTGCCGGCAGGCACAATGCCACCACGGCTCAAATCGCCCTGGCTTGGGTGCTGGCGCAAAAGCCCTGGATAGTGCCTATTCCCGGCACCACCAAGCTGCACCGATTGGCAGAAAACATCGGCGCAGCGGCCATCGAACTGTCGGGGGCGGAATTGCAGGAAATGGAAGCGGCTTCGGCACAAATCGAAGTGGTGGGAAGCCGCTATACGGAGCAGATGGAAAGTGCCACGGGGTTGTGAGGGGGGGGAGAGGCGCAAGGATTACGAAACCTTGGAGGTTTCGTAAAACTGCGGCTTCAGGTCACGGCGGGTAAGAGTCCGTTTTCAAAGTGGGTGAACGGCTGAAGGGCAGCACCAGCAAACGGTACTTTTTTTTGGCGAGTTGGAACCAACGGGTAAGTAAGTGCCAACCCCAAAAGCATATTTTTGCTCACCTAAAAAATGCTATGCTGATTGCAAAAGCAAGCCAACCGGAAGAAATCAACATGCGCTATGGAATTGCCGAAAAATCGTATCCCCTCAAAAAAGGTTGGCATTTTCGAGCGGCAGGGTTTTGAACCCTGCGTTGGTGGTGGGTCACAGCAGTTGACAGTGACCGGGTGGCTCAAAGTCGCCCGGTCGCTTGGCAATGTTTCTCCACCCATTTGACCCATTAGCCCTGCTTTTTCGTGCCTGAAATGCAGGGTTCAAGACCCTGCCGTTCGAAGAACTACCATTGAATTTTGAGCGGATACGAAAAATCTGTCTTTTATATGAACCAGGCAGAGCGCAAAAAAGCCGCCACCAAAGCAGGATTGAAACTTTTGAAACAGAACTACGCCTTGCCTTTTCGCACATGCCACCACTGCGAAGAAGCGGCCGGCACACTCGCGATAATCTTTCAAAAGTTTTCCCGAACATTTGAAATCTCCCACCAAATTGCCCTACCTTAAAGCCCGTTTTAAAATTCATTCAAAACAAATCACGAATTCACGATGGGTAAATTTCAGATAAAAAAATCCCCCACAGTTTACGATGCAATAGTCGTTGGCTCCGGAGCCGGGGGCGGTATGGCCGGTTACGTGCTGGCCAATGCCGGCATGAAAGTTTTGATGCTCGAAGCTGGGCCATATTACGACCCGGCTAAAGATTCGCAACAGTTGTTTTGGCCCTGGCAATCCCTGAGGAGAGGCGCTGGCTCCACCCGGCCTTTCGGCGAATTCGACGCTGCCTACGGGGGCTGGGAAATAGAGGGTGAGCCGTACACCAACAAGGATGGCACTCAGTTCGATTGGTTTCGCTCACACATGCTGGGTGGGCGCACCAACCACTGGGGGCGCATCTCCCTGCGCTTCGGGCCGCACGATTTCAAAGGCAAAAGCTACGACGGCGTGGGTGACGACTGGCCCATCTCTTACGACGACGTAAAACCTTATTACGATAAAATTGACCGCCTGCTCGGCATTTACGGTACCAAAGAGGGCCTCGAAAACGACCCCGACGGCATTTTTATGGCGCCGCCAAAGCCAAGGCTTCACGAGCTGTTTATCAAAAAAGCAGGGCGTAAGGCAGGAGTACCCGTGTTCCCCGGCCGCGGCTCCGTACTGACGGAAGAACTAAAGGGCAATGCTGACCGTAAGAAGTGCTTCTATTGCGGCCAATGCTCCCGGTCGTGCCGCATTTATGGCGATTTCTCTTCGTCGTCCTGCCTCGTGATACCGGCACAGAAATACACCAAGAACCTGGAGCTTACCTGCAACGCGATGGTGCGCGAAGTACTCACCAACAGCGAAGGTATGGCGGCCGGCGTGTCGTACGTCAGCAAAGAAGATGGGCAGGAATACCAGGTAAAAGGGAAGATAGTCATCCTGGCAGCCAGTGCTTGTAGCACGGCACGCATCATGCTCAACTCGAAATCAAGCAGCCACCCCAACGGCATCGGCAACAGCAGTGGAGTCGTCGGCAAATACCTTCACGATTCCACCGGCGTAGCAATGGGAGGCATCTTGCCAGCCCTTATAAACCGCAAACGGTACAACGATGACGGCGTCGGCAGCATACACATTTATTCCCCCTGGTGGCTAAACAACAAGAAAGAAAAATTGGACTTTCCGCGCGGCTACCACATTGAATACTGGGGTGGCATGGACATGCCCTCTTACGGCTTCGGTTTCGGCGTGCCCCAACTGAATGGCCAGTTTCCAGCTAAAGACGGCACCACCAAAAAAGCCGGTGGCTATGGCGCTTCGCTTAAAGATGATTACCGCCGCTTTTATGGCACCGGCGTCGGCATGGCCGGGCGTGGCACCTCCGTGGCCCGTGAGGACAATTACTGTGAGATTGACCCCGGCATGGTGGATAAGTGGGGTATCCCCGTGCTGCGGTTTCACTATAAATGGAGCGATTACGAAATTAACCAGGCCAAACACATGCAGCAAACCTTTCAGGAAATAATGCACGCTATGGGGGCCAACATTACCTGGGGCATCCAGGGTCCGGAGAACAACTACGGTCTGGAAGCACCGGGCCGCATCATCCACGAAGTAGGCACCACGAGAATGGGCAGCGACCCCAAAAAGTCCGTGCTCAATAAATGGTGCCAGTCCCACGACGTAAAAAACCTCTTCGTGGCGGATGGCGGCCCCATCGTACAGCAGGGTGACAAGAACTGCACCTGGACGATTCTGGCCCTTTCCATGCGCACCTCGGAATACATCATTGACCAAAAGAAACAGCTCAATATTTGATGGTATTGAGTATTGGTAATCCGAAACGCATTTCCCAATACCCAATTAGGGGTGTTAAGAGAAATAATTTCGACGCTGAAGGACGCTGATTCTTATGATTTTTTATGAAATAAAAAATCAGGAACAGCGTGAAATCATAAAGAACCAGCGTCTTTCAGCGTC
>SCUG01000295.1 GCA_004297645.1 Saprospiraceae bacterium
GAAAAAGCTATTAGCCATTGCGGCGCTCATTGGCGCCACAGCAACCCTTATGTCCCAACCCCTCGATGACATCACCTACCGCACGGTGGTGAGTGAAAAAGCCCCCCTCGCTTACGAAATGCCCAACGAGCGGGATATCTTCTGGCAAAAGCGCATCTGGCGGGTGCTCGATGTGCGCGAAAAAATGAACCTGCCCTTCACCTGGCCGCAGGAGCCGTTTTTTGACATCCTGACAAAAGCCGCTGAAGCCGGTGAAATCACACTGTACAGCGCCAGAACGGACGACTTCTCCCACCCGCTCTCGCCGGAGGAACTCAATGACATCTTATTCAAAACCGACACTGTGGAAATTTGGGATGGCCCCAGCCATTCCCACCTCGAAGTCATTCGCTCAGCGGTGTATTACGAAGACATCAAGCGCTTTCGCATCGTGGAAATGTGGTATTTCGACAGCAAGTCGAGCGAGCTGAAGGTGCGCATCCTCGGCATTGCACCCCTCAAAGAGCGTCTTGCAGAAAATGGCGATGTCATCGGAGATATCCCGCTCTTTTGGGTACACTACCCCAGCGCAAGGAGCATGCTGGCGCAACACACCGTGTTTACCGAAGGTAACGAAAATGGACGCCTGACCTGGGAGGACTGGCTTGAAATGCGCAAGTTTTCAAGCTATATCTTCAAAGAGGGAAACGTGCGCGACAACCGCCTGCAAGACCTCTACTCAGGCATAGACCTACTGCTCGAGGCCAACAAAATCAAAGAGGAGATTTTTAACTTCGAGCAGGATTTGTGGCAGTATTGACAGGTGGACAAGCATGGGAAACCGACGGGTTTCTCATGCTGATTTTTGAAGTTCTCTACCTCGCTGTGCCGGGGAGTTTCAGGAGGTTGGGGTGTTGAGGTGACTGAGATACAGGAAAGGATTTGCTGGGTGCAAGTATCCTATCATTCAGTTGTTTTACTATTTTCGTTTTCATGGCAGATGTACACAAGCCGGTAATCAGGAGCTACAATATGAGCCGCATTCGAAATGTGGATACCAAGCCGGAGATGACAATCCGGAGGTTTCTTCATGCCAATGGGTTCAGGTACCGTTTGCATGATAAAAAGTTGCCGGGGAAACCGGACATCGTTTTAAAAAATTACAACACGGTTATTCAGGTCTATGGTTGTTTCTGGCATGCGCACAATGGGTGCAAGGAAAGCCACATACCTAAAAGCAGGAAAGAGTATTGGGAACCGAAAATCAAACGCACCATAGAACGAGACAAACAAAACGAGGCGGCATTGAAGAGCCTTGGCTGGCGGGTTATCACTATTTGGGAATGTGAAATAGAAAGGGAAAAAGGGAGAAAGCTGAAACTGGAACAGTTAATTGATATGCTAAAAGGGGAGGGCTAATCTTTTGGGAGCGCCAAATACTCTTTCGTTTGTTTTGGAAATTTCTTTACCAGCCACTCCAAAACTTCCAGTTGGTCTTTGGCAGGTGCCCGGCGAATTTGCGCCAGCAATTTTATGGCAGAAGGCCTTGCTAATGTAAGATTGGAAGCGCCTTCATTGCAGACGGAACATATCGCTTTAAGATTGCCAGGCTCATCTGTCCCTCCCATCGATTTGTCAATTATGTGACCAATGTGCAGCCGGGTTTTGCGGCTGCTGTCGTATGGGTGTGGTTCGCCCGCCACGGCCCCGCACATTTGGCAAGTGTACCCGTTTCTGTCCAAAACATAAGCTCTGGTCTCTTTGGAAATACCTCTTGCAAAAGCGGGAAGGGGTTTTTATGTTCTCGTTTTAAAGCTGATGCGATTTGTTTGCCGATTGCTTTAGCCACGGGTGGCGGGAAGGCATTTCCGACCTGGCGGTAAGCCGGGGTTTTTTTTCCACAGAAAATCCAGTCCTTTGGAAATCCCTGAATGGTGGCGGTCATGCGAAGGGTGAGTTTGGGCATGCCATTGAATCCGTCAACCGGCGGTTTTCCGGCTAAGCCTTTCCCGTCCACGCCCAGTTTTTCCCAAGCCATTCTGGCCCTGGTTGGACCCAAGTCAGCACCGCCATGCTTTTTTGAACCACCGACCAATGTCGGGGCAATTTTGTTTGCTTTCTCTTTCCAAACTCCGGCATGTTTCCATCCCAATGACGCCATCTCGCTGAAAAGCGTTTCGCCGACAGTAGGGGGGCTTTGGTTGTTGGGTTTTGGCCATTGAAAGTAGTCCAGATAATCTTCGGCAAAAGCGACGAATGCTACTCTTGGCCGCAATTGGGGGACGCCAAAATCAGATGCCTGCACCAATTTCCACAAACCCTTGTACCCCAAATCCTCAAACCTTTCCTCAATTTGGAGGCGGTAGGTATCGAATTTTTTGGTAAGCAGTCCTTTCACATTTTCTATCAAGACAGCTTTGGGCTTGCATTCCGAAGCCAGCCGGATAATTTCAGGAAACAAATCCCTTTCGTCGTTATTGCCGAGTTGTTTGCCAGCAATCGAAAAAGGCGGGCACGGCACCCCCCCGGCCAGCAAATCCAAGCCTTCGGTGGCGGTTGCCGAAAATTCTCTAACGTCGCCTTCGATTACATTCCAATGCGGGCGGTTAGTGCGGAGAGTCTCACAAGCCAAGTGCTCAATCTCGACGAGTGCTATATGCTCGAACCCCGCCCGTTCCAAACCAAGTGCCTGTCCGCCGGCACCCGCACAAATTTCTATGGATGTAAATTTTGACTGCATAAGAGCAAAAATAATCAATGGTGCACCAATGCCATACCCCCCGCAAAAATTGAATACCCATTATTATAGAAACCCCTACCTTCCCCTTTCCAAAACAAAGCCACTCATGACAAAAGCCATCACCCTTCTTTTTCTCGCAGCCGCCCTGCTCGTAAGTTGCAGCGGCGGGCGTAGAATACCCCTCACGCAGGGGCTTGTCATCACTAATTCCATCACCCTGAAGCGGGACACTTTTTGGCTGAACGATGGCGGCATCCTCAGCCAGCCGGTGCTCACCATCGAGGGCGAGGGCATCACGGTTGATTTCAACGGCGCTGTGCTCGCTGGTTCAAATGATTTCTTTCAACCAGACGCATTTTCCGGAACGGCCATTTTGATAAAAGGAAAAAATATCACGCTGAAAAACGCCGTGGTGCGGGGCTACAAAGTGGCCGTTAGGGCCGAAGGGGTGGACAGCCTGAAACTCCTCGATTGCGATTTTAGCTACAATTGGCGGCCACGCCTAAAAAGCCTCCGCGAGCGGGAAGATTTCTCCGACTGGCTCAGTTTTCACCACAATGAAAAGGATGAATGGCTGGGCTACGGCGCGGCGATGTATCTAAGAAACTGCAACCACGCCCTCGTGAGGGGCGTCACTGTCACCGGTGGCATGAATGGCCTGATGCTCACAAGTTGCAACGACGGCCTGTTTTACAACAACAGCATCCAGTTCAACTCCGGCGTGGGCATCGGGCTGTACCGCAGCCGCCGCAACCGCATCATGCACAACCGACTCGACTGGAATGTGCGGGGCTACTCGCATGGCTTTTACCAGCGGGGACAGGATTCGGCAGCCCTCCTCGTTTATGAGCAGAGCAGTGAAAACACTTTCGCCTACAACTCGGCGACCCATTCAGGCGACGGGTTTTTCCTGTGGGCCGGGCAATCCACGATGGACACTGGAGAGGGCGGCTGCAACGACAACCTGATTTACAAAAATGACTTTTCTTATGCACCCACCAACGGCATCGAGGTCACTTTCAGCCGGAATAAAATCATTGGAAATGAAATGAAGGAATGCACTTACGGCGTGTGGGGCGGCTACAGTTTCGAGTCACTTTTTTACGGCAACCACATCGAGGGCTGCCGCTATGGCATCGCCATCGAGCACGGGCAGGAGAATACGATTTGGAGTAATGAATTCCGAAATGATACCACCGGCGTGCAACTTTGGGGGCGCCCAAGCCAGCCTGCTGATTGGGGCTACGCCCAAAACAGGGATGTGGCGAGCCGCGATTACAACATCTGGGGCAACACTTTTGACGGAGTGAAAGTGCCGCTCAAAATAAGTGCTTCGAAAAACCTGAATATCAGTAGCAGCAACCGCTACAAAAATTTTGAAAAACTGCTCGTGGAGGAAAAGCCTAACACGGGCCTTAGAATGGACGCCGCTCTCGATTACCCACCCGCACCCAATACGGTGACCGCACTCCCCGATGGAATGGACGCCATGCTCCCGGAAGACCACCTCCGCGGCCGCCAGTACATTCTCATGGACGAATGGGGGCCATGCGATTTCCGCTCTCCGTCCATCTGGTTGCGCACCATCGAGGGCCGCCAATACAATTTTTTATTGTTGGGGCCGCCGGATGGCAACTACAAAATTACCGGCGGGCAGGGCTGGTCGAACATCTCCAGTGGAAACAGCACCTTCCCGGCCACACTCATCTGCACCCGTAAGCCAGAAGCCGAACTGCTGACGCTCTATCTGGAATTTACCGGCCAGGCATTCACTGGCAGGTTCGGGAATTTCAATAAGAAGGGGAAGGTATTTCCTTTCAAATTCAGCCGCTTCGAAAAGAAATTCGACTGGCAGGTGCGCTGGTACAATTACGACGAATCGAGCGACCCCATGCAACATTACGAGGCTTTCAAAGCTTTGAAAAACAAAGCCGCACTGGCGATTGACGCGAAAGAGGAGCTTTATTACGCCTGGTGGGACAGCCCCGCCGAAGGTATCGTTGCCGATAAATTCGCCACCTTCGCCGAAACGGAATTCGACATTGCCGCAGGCACATACACCCTCTCCCTCACCTCCGACGACGGCGCCCGGCTATTCCTCGACGGCAAGCTGCTCATAGACCATTGGGATATTCACGAACCCGCCACAGATGAAGTCCAGGTGAAATTGGGCGGAAAGCACCACCTCGAAATCGAGCATTTCGAAGCCGGTGGCTTCGCCACTTTGGACTTTCGCATGGCAATGAGCGAATAGAAAATTGAAAATTGAAAGTTGCCACCTCCCCTTGCATATCAGCGCTTTTGAGTCGAAAATCTGACGGGGGTTGCGGTTTTCAGAGATTTAAAAGAATCCTAAAACTTCTGCCCTTCCAGAAATTCCTTTTTCATTTGCACAAACCGGAATTGCGAAATGTGATGCCGCCACACCGTTGTACCGTAAAAATTGCACCTCATGCACTGGATAGACTGGACCGTCATGTTTGCCGTCTTGACCGCCATCGTGGCCTACGGCGTTTGGAAAACCAGAAGTGTAAATACCACTCAAAGCTACCTGCGCGGCGAGCGGGAACTTGGTTGGTGGACCATCGGGCTGTCGGTCATGGCCACGCAGGCCAGCGCCATCACCTTTCTCTCCACACCCGGCCAGGGCTACGGCGACGGCATGCGCTTCGTGCAGTTTTATTACGGCATGCCGCTGGCTATGATTATCATCTGCGTTTTTATCCTGCCCATTTATTACCGGCTCAATGTGTACACGGCATACGAGTATTTAGAAAATCGTTTCGATCAAAAGACCCGAACGCTGGCCGCCACGCTATTCCTCTTTTCGCGAGGAATGGCAGCGAGTTTTACTATTTCGGCGCCATCCATTATTCTGACCAATATCATGGGGTGGAACCTGAACACCACCATTGTGCTCATGGGAGCAGCGGTCACCTTTTACACGGTGATGGGCGGCACCAAGGCGGTGAGTTTTACCCAAAAACAGCAAATGATAGTGATGCTGACGGGACTCATTCTTGCAGCCATTCTCATCGTCTTGAACCTGCCCGAAAGGGTGTCGTTCGGTGATGCCATTGGCGTAGCCAAAACGTTGGGTAAAATGGAGGCGCTGGATGTCAGGTGGGACCTCTCCAACCGCTACAACATTTGGTCGGGCATGATAGCGGCACTGTTTCTTTTCCTGTCTTATTTCGGCACCGACCAGTCGCAGGTGCAGCGCTACCTGGCGGGGCGTTCACTGCGACAGAGCCGCATCGGGCTGTTGCTGAACGGTTTTGTGAAAATACCGATGCAGTACTTAGTGCTGTTCACCGGGGTGATGGTGTTTATGTTTTTTCAGTTTGTAAAACCCCCGGTTCACTTCAACAAGTCGAACCTCGACAGGTTGGAAGCAGCGGAAGCTTACCGGCCGGCATTGGACAGCTTAAAAAAGGAATACGACGGCATTTTCCAGGGAAAAGAGGCCGGTATCTACCGGCTGATAGATGCGCTACATGCAAAGGATGAAAACGCCATTGCGCAAGCAAAAGCCGGCGTGGATAAATGGCACGGCGAAGACTTGCGCGTACGCTCGGAAGTGAATAGCCTTTTGGAAAATATGGCGGCAAAAAACGGAGCTACCATAGAAACCAACGATCGGGATTACGTCTTCATCAACTACATCATCAACTACCTGCCCCGGGGAGTTGTCGGGTTGCTTTTTGCCGTGATATTTTGTGCCGCTATGTCGTCGGTGGCTTCGGAACTGACGGCCCTTTCCACCACGACAATGGTGGACATCTACCGCCGCTCGTTCAAGACAGACGGCACCGACCGGCATTATCTTCGGGTGTCGAAAGCCCTCACCTTAGCTTGGGGTGCTTTGGCCATAGCCTTCGCCTTCATCGCATCGCTTTTCGAGAATCTCATCCAGGCCGTGAACATCGTCGGTTCGCTGCTCTACGGCACGATACTCGGCATCTTTCTCGTCGCTTTTTTCTTCAAACGCATCACCGCCACGCCAGTGTTCATCAGCGCCCTGATAGCCGAAGCGGTAGTAGTTGCCGTCTTTTTTTGGGACAAAACGGACAAGGTGGAAGATATCGGTTTTCTCTGGCTCAACCCCATCGGCTGTGGGGTGGTGATAGGGGTGAGTTTGCTGCTACAGGGATTGCTGGGCAATAGCAGGACGCAACCTGCCACCCAATAAAAAGCCCTCAGAAAGCAGGGCATTCCGATGGCTTTTGCTGGCACCAATTAGACCGGCTAAATATTATTTGCCGGGGGCCAAATTATTTGCCTGCCGCTTTTGCAATAATTTTTTCCAATTCCTCCTCGTCGCCAGGCACATAACCGTTGTGTTCAAAAATGATGACGCCGTCTTTTGTGGCCACCAACGTTTGGGGGATGGTTTGAAAGTTGAAGGCATTGCGCATGGCTTCTTCGTTGCCAGAGAGGATGGTGTAAGTCCAGCCTTTGGATTCTACCATGGCCGGTACTTTGGGAAGGGCGCGCTGGTTGTCAATCGTGA
>SCUG01000296.1 GCA_004297645.1 Saprospiraceae bacterium
CCGCCTCCGGCGGTGCCGGGGGGAGGGGATATTGGGGGCTTCGCCCCCAAACCCCTAAGCCAGCGAAGCCAGCGCCAAATACCCGGGATGGACAAAACCTAACGCTCGACAGTATAGCTATTGTTTTAAAATATGGAGCATGAAATACAATACCATTTTTTTATTCACCTTCTTTATGTTGTTTACCCATCAACTTCCTGCCCAACAAGTTCACACCGCCGGCGAAATGCGCAAAGTGATGATGGGCGAAGACCTCGGCCCGCACCTGCGCTGGGACAGCATCGCCCGCCAGCACCTCTTCGGCATCAGCCCGCTGGGCCGGATTCAGGGTGAAATCACCATCCTCGACGGGCAGATTTTTGTGTCAACCGTTGGTGCAAACGGGCAGGTGCAAATTCAAAACGACTGGGAGGTGGAGGCGCCGTTCGCTGTTTACGCCCACGTGCCAGCATGGGAGCGGTTCGATTTTGAGGTGAAAACCGAATCCGAAAGCGAGCTTCAGGAGGCGCTCGAAAAATTTATGCTGGCACATGGTTATGACACCTCGAAACCAGTGCCTTTCCGGGTGCAGGGTACGTTCGGGCACATTGACTACCACATTATTTCAAAACCTGCCAGCGAAACCGAACACAGCCACGAACTGCACGAAAAGGCCAAAAAACATTTTTCCCTTGAAAACACCCGGGGCGAACTGCTGGGCTTTTATTCGCAGCACCACGAGGGCGTTTTCACCCACCGCGGCAGCTTCGTCCACATCCATTTCATGGATGACGCCCGCCAAAATATGGGGCATTTGGAAAATGTAGCCATCACCCAAAAAGTTGCCCTGCTGTTGCCCATGATAAATAGCACGCTGGGCAGCATCCACGTCAACGACACGGACTTCTCAAAGGGCAGGCTGGGCTTTCAGCAAGATATTGAACTACAAGACCTCGTGAAATTCCACGGCCACCTGTGCGACGGCCTCGTCGTCGGTTTCCAGGCATTGAGCGAAGCGATGAAAACCCTGTACCCAGACGGAACCATTGACCGTACCAACACCCGCATCGTGAGCCAACCCCCCCCCTGCCTGACGGACGTGGCCGTCTATCTGAGCGGAGGCCGCTACCAGTTCAACACATTTTATGTCTCAAAAGCCATTGACGGGCTGTTTGTTGTACAGCGATTGGATACGGGCAGGGCGGTCGCAGTGAACTTGAACAAAGGCGTGAAGCCCGAAGCGATAGACCGGTTGGGCAGCCTGGCGGTAAAGGGCGAACTGAGCGCCTGCGGGCTGGACAGCCTCAAAACAATGGAGGACGAGTTTTCTGATTTTTTACTAAAAACGAAGCCCTCGGAAAACTATACCGTCCGGGAAATAAAGGATTTCAAATGGGACCCGGTTTTGCAAAATGATTTTGTGAAAACGGATGTCCTGAACAAAAATAAACCCGGTTGCGACGGCGGGCATTAGGTGCCAGTTTTCCAACCACATTCATTTATCATCTAATCCAACCAACAATGAAGTATCTGAAATTACTACCGCTTTTCGCTTTCGCCTTTCTGTTCGGCACCATCAGCGCACAGGCGCAGGAGTCGGCCTCGCTCGAACAAGTCGGCCCTATCAAGGCCACGCTCATGGTGCGCAACGGTGCGCTCATGGTGGACGTCCGGGAGAAAGACGAAGTGGCCGAACTGGCCTACGACGTGGAGAACATCATCAACATCCCATTGAGCGAGCTGGAAAGCCGCCTCAGCGAAATCCCGAAGGACAAGCAACTGGTAATGGCCTGCCGCAGCGGCAACCGCAGCCGCCAAGCCGCCAATATTTTGATAAAAAATGGCTACACCAACCTCGTGAACTTAGAGGGTGGCATGTTGGCCTGGCAGGAAAAAAACCTCGCCGTCATACAAGGTGGCAAAAGCACGAAAAAAGCCGCCTGCTGTGCCGACCCCAAAAGCAAGAACTGCAACCCCGACGGCACTTGCAAGACACCAGCCAAAGGCTC
>SCUG01000297.1 GCA_004297645.1 Saprospiraceae bacterium
TTCATTGCCCTCACTATTTGTACTAAGCCTATTTGGTTCTGGCTGCATCCCGATTACCCGGGTGGCTAAAGTTTAATAGCAAATGTAAAATGGACAAAACCTGGCGTTCAAAAGTATAGTGTCAAATGAAAGGTTGAAATAATGAAGCCTGCGTTGGTAGTGACAAGTTACGCTATCGCTAAACTTGTCACAACGACTGCTTTTAATGTTTTATAAAAGACTTGCAACAACGGGGTGCAAGACACGATTTTAACCGGAGAAATAAGAAAATGTTGCCCGGACTTTTGGAAATCAGGAGGCACATTTGTTGGCCGCATTGTGAATTGGC
Organism: Saprospiraceae bacterium; assembly: GCA_004297645.1. GTDB lineage: Bacteria > Bacteroidota > Bacteroidia > Chitinophagales > Saprospiraceae > UBA6168. Next base: position 329 of record SCUG01000297.1, read on the forward strand.
GGCTCATTTCTGTTGGTATTCACCCGTCTTTGGGCGAAATTGGAGGCGATTGTTTCACCTCTAAAATTACCGGTTATGAAAGCTGTTTTTATCCTCCTTTTTTCCCTCAGTTTCTATGGGTTCACTTTTGGGCAGATAGAGTGGACTGGCAATTACAAATTTTCCGAATGGGCTACAGAACTCTTCCGGAAGTCGAATGGAGAAATCATCCTCAAACAGGGGAGCGGTATTTATCATGACGGCAACGGTTTTACCGTCTTCGACAGTTTGGGGAATATCGTATTCAGCAAAACTTTCAATAACTATCCCGAAGAGCCGGGTGCTGATGTCTCTGAAATATTGGAGCTTCCTGATTCGTCCATTGTGTTTTCGGTTGAGTGGGATGAATGTGATATTTCTATTGGGGCTGTATTGAAATATGACAAGAACTGGAATGAGGTCTGGCAGAATTATTCTATGCCAATTGCCGGACCAGCATCCTTGCTCAGCGACGGTGGTTTTGTCATCGGTTCAAATTCTTTTGGTTCCATTGCAAGGTTTACGGAAAATGGCGACGAGATATGGAGCAATTATTTGAATGGCTTCAGCATAATGGATATTGCCGCCACTGCCAATGATACCCTGCTGATAGCTTGCACGGAGGGACTGATACGCATGGATAAAGGAGGGGTGATTGATACCGTTTTTTCGTCGCTTATTTTTGACCGCTTTGAAATTACCGGCAACGGCCGGTTTTGGGTGCAGCACAACGACACCCTTTCGTACCTCTCCCCTGATTTCAGCACGATAGGTTCTATCCATATTCCCGATGCAGCCGTTGTTGATTTCGTTTTTGATGAAAATGAAATCGCCATTTTGACCGGCCCGCCCGGCGTTCATCGTTTTGACTATTCACTCCAACAAGTTGGCAGTTTCACTTTGAGTGGCGAAAACCAAACGTTTGACCAGGTGGCATTTTATCAGGAAGGATTGGCAATTGGCGGGGCGGAGCACTACGGCTCAGCAGAACACGGCAATGACGCTGCTTTCATAAAATATTATTCAACCGGTGGGGATGCCCCTTCTTCAAATATGGATGCCGCAATAGTGAGCAACGAGCAAGGACAAGAGGCATTTGTCACCCATCCCTGGGCATACGAAGTCGTTTTTAGAGACATCAAAATTACGGTTCAAAATTTTGGAGAAACGCCCATAGAACAGGTAAACCTAAATCTCGAGTTTCCTGAAGTCTGGTTGCCGGGATGGTGTTTTAAAATTCAACAGTTTTCGAAACAGTTTGACAATTTCTTGCTTCTCCCTGGCGAAACCATTGACCTCACATGGGATAGCCTGCTGGTTTGGTTTGAGGAAAAACCCGAAGGGTTCGTAGAATTTTGCATTTGGTCTTCAATTCCCAACCATAAGCTGGATGAAAATGCAGCCAATGATGTCCATTGCTCTGACTTTATAGTCAGCAGCAAAGAGTCATTCTTAAATCCAAGCTTCCAAATCTTCCCCAACCCCACCGCCTCCCAGGCTACCCTCGGCTATCAACTCCCGCCCGGCACAACCGGCGCAGTCCATATTTTCAACAGCATCGGCAGGCAGGTGGAGGTATTCCCGGTTGAGCAGGCAAGCGGTTCGCTGACATTGCCGGAGTATCCGGTGGGGCTGTATTTTGTGTCGCTTGTGGTAGAGGGGCAGGTGGTCAGAACGGAGCGGTGGGTTCAGTTTTAAGGGGTTCAGATATGCCAAATCTCCCAGATTTGGCATATTTCCGTGCCAGACACCATGACACCGTAAAACCGTTACGGCGGAAGGCGGCCTCCAAGGAGTTTGAAAACATGGCAATGATATAAAAGGCCTTTTTTAAACCAGGCTGCCCGCAAAAAAAGGTTTTTGTTCATTGGCGCATGTCCGTAGCGGGACGTTACCACTACTTTCAAAACCTTGTGGCCTTTATGAAAAAAAGGTGCTGCCTGATTTTGGGCGGCCGCATACTGCCCCTGACCGTACCGCCATTCCCTCACCGCACCAGCACCACCTCCCCGCTCTTCATTTCCATCTCCCCCGTGCGGGTGTCGGTGTAGTGCAGCAGATAAACGTAAACGCCGGGTTGTGCCGGCAGGCCTTTTGAAGTGCCGTCCCAGGCGGCGGTTTCGCCCCGGCCGTCGTAGGCCATGCCGCCCCAGCGGTGGAAGATTTGGAGGCTCTCTACCCGGTGGTGTTTGCCGTAAGCAGTGAACACATCGTTGATGCCGTCGGCGTTGGGGGAAAAGGCGTTGGGGAGGTAGATCCGCTCGTCGAAGGAGACTGTGACGGGGTACTCGCAGGTGGCGGCACAGACCGCCCCGCCGTTGGACACTTCGAGGGTGTAGCTGGCCGACACGGTGGCCACCAGCACGGGGGCCGGGCAGTCCGTGCACGAAAGCCCGTCGGGCGGCGACCAGGCGTAGCTGCCGCCCGTGGCGCAGGCCGTCAGTTGCACCGTGTCGCCGAAGGCCAGCGAAAAAGGCTGGACGGCCTCCCCTGTTAGTTCCACCTGTGGCGTCACCGTCACAAAATTTTCCACCAGCAGGCTGTCGGCGCCGAAGGCGTTCTGCACCACCAGCAGCACCGGGTAGCTGCCCGCCGCCGGGTAGCAGATGCCCTGCGGGGCGGCCCCGGTGGAAGTGGCCGGTTCGCCGCCGGGGAAGTGCCACGAGTAGCTGTCCACCGGCCCGCTGCCGGTGAAGGAGAAGCCCACGCATTCGTCCTCGCAGATGGCGGACTGAGCGGGGGAGAAGCCGGCGATGGGCGGGGTGCCGACGAGCACGGAGTAGGTGCAGGTGTCGGTGCAGGGGCCGTCGGCGTTCACCAGCAGGGTGTAGGTGGTACTGGCCGCCGGGCTGGCCACGGGGCTGGGGCAATCGGTGCAGGACAGGCCCGTGGGCGGCGACCATGCGTAGCTGTCGCCCGTGGCGCAGGCTTCCAGTATGGCCGAATCGCCCAAAATCAGCACGGTTTCGTTTTGCGCCGGGCCGTTGGGCAGCGGCGCGGGCAGCACCTGAATGTAGTCGGTCTTGGTGATGGTGTCCCGGTTGAAGCAGTTCTCGTAGATGAGGGTGACGGGGTAGAGGCCGGGCGTGGGGTAGCAGATATTCTGGGGGTTTTGCTCGCTGGAGGTGTCGGGGGTGGCGCCGGGGAAGGACCAGGCGTATGAGATAGGCCAGAAGGAACCGGTCGAGAAAGAAATGCAGTCCCCGGCACATACCACGGTATCAGAAACCGAGATGCTCTGGGTTATCAAGGGGCACTGGTCATCTACCTGAAAATAGCTGAAGGCATAGGTAGAATCGCATTCGTTTTTCTGCCAATACTCTATTTTGTAGCACTTGCCGATGGTGTTGCCGAGAGCGCTTTCCCTTATGAAATAGCAGGCTGATTCATCTCCTGTTGGCCCCATTTCAATACCCAAAAACTCAAAAGAAAGATGCTCTGGATACTGTGGGTCATGTTCGACGAAAATATTGCCAGAATCGTATATGAGGATAGGACTCTCTGGACCAGAACAATTCACCTCTGTTACCTTGACTCTTATACTGTCCAAACTTTCCCTTTTTTCAAAACTTCTCAGTCCAGTCGAAATGCATTCTACCATAACCCCAGGCCTTGTGGTATCAATCTCTCCTCCTGAATTCGTGTGTGCTCCAACGTGAAAATCGGCCATTAAACTATCCCCAATTGCAAGGGACAACTCTGTTACACTCCTTTTCCATATCTCTGTTTCAGGGTTGTTTCCTGCATCAAAAAAAGAAGTAATTATAATAATCAACAGCATACTTGGAAATGATTTGCACAAATATGTAACACATATAGGTATGGAAACGGGACTTGGCACAAATACCAAGTCCCGCTGAGAAAATGCCGTTTAAATTTTAGCAATCTTTACAACTTTGGCTTCATCACCAGCACGCACCGTCAAGGTGTAACTTCCAGAAGGAAGTCCAGAAAAGTCCATAGAAAATTCATTGATTCCTTTCGGCAAAATTCCAACCTCAACTTTTTTCAATGTTTCTCCTGAAATATTTTTGACTTCAATGAACACTTCCTCTTCCTCTCTCAATTGAAAACGTAGGTTTGAAATATCGGAAACTGGATTGGGGTATATCAATATCTCAATGTTGCCATCAATTATAGCCAGTCCGCTGTTGGAAGTAGGTGGGGCGCTTAAGTTGTTTTGACCGCTGCCACCCCCGGTCAGGCACTGGATAGAATTGTTGAACCAACCAGTTTGTGAATATACCCCACAAGCATTTTCCACAAACAAAGTAACCTCAAAATTTCTGGGCGGGTTGGAGGCCAAGAAAAAATACGGCCATTGAGGATTTGGGTCTGCTACCCAATGGTCTCTGACGTAGTTGTTGAGATTGATTCCGTCCAGTTCAGCTAACGAGCCTATTGTTGTAGGGTTGGAACTTCCATCAGCAAGAACCCGGATAAACTCACATGTATTTATATCATACTCACTGACTTCAATCCAATAGTGGTCAATTGCCCCCGAACTACAGGTGCCGTCAACCTCTACATCTATTTGACAGTAAGCAACGGCATTTTCACAATCTGTCCCTGGCTCAATAAGGTCCACACCATTTGGGTCTTCAAACCTAAAACACGCCTGCGCCGGCCCAATCTCGGATACCTCGATAAACACCACCTCCGTGTTCACCAGCGTGCCCTCGCCCGGTATGCAGCCACTCGAACAGCAGAACTGCCGCACCTCCATGCGGATGACCGGGGGCAGTTGCCCTGCCTGGTGCAGCAGAGCATTCAGGTCGAAGCCGGGGTCGCAAGGGTTCACCGGGTCTGGCCGGGAAAAGTTCTGGCAGGCACTTTCGGCCAGCAATTGGCCCGGATTCCCGGAGGCGTCTGTGCTGTACAAGTATAGCTTGTAGCAATAGTCCGTGTTCGGCTCGAACTCGTCCACACCGCCATTTGCCACCAATTCCACGCAGTTGACTGCATTCTGGCAGACGGTGTGCGGGTTGGAGGGGTTGTTCTGCGACGACACCGCCTCGCCATTGATGGTGATGTCGAAGACATCCGGTAGCAGGTCGAAGTCAAGGCCTTTTTTGCTCCCTTCGCTGCGGTAGTAGGTGTAGAAACCCGGAGCGTGTGCGCCCTCCGACACGGTGATGATGTAAGGCCCGTTGGGGTCGCCGCCGAAGAAGCTGAAGTTCCAGGTGCCGTTGGGGGCCGTGGGGAAGCTCCAACTGCCGGGGGGCGAGCCGGGGATGTTGACGGAGATGTGGATGGTGGCCCCGCCGATGGGCGCACCGGAGCATTCGTCGTGCACAGTGCCGCCGATGGTCTGGGCAGTGAGCGCCCAACCGAACAGGGCGAACACTGCCGCCAGCATGGCGGAGCGGGCAAAAAAGTGCTGTGGGAAACGTAAGTTTTTCATACTTTTACACGTTTTTAAATAAAACAATTTAGAAAGGGGGCTATTGTTGTTTGGCTGAAAACAAGACAACTTTAGTCCCTTTTTCTATCTATTGAAAGCGCTCAATAGCCAAGCCAAGTGGGCAACGTGCAAAAAAACAGTTGCCTGTTTTATGGGTATTCCCCTCCAATCTTTCCCTCGTTTTTTTTTAGTGTTTCGTCCTTGTCCCTCATCCATCCTTCGCGGCGGAAGGCGGCGGAAGGCGGCGGAAGGCGGCGGAAGGCGGCGGAAGGCGGCGGAAGGCGGCCTCCAAGGAGTTTGAAAACATGCATGGTAAAGGTATAAAATATCTTTTGACAAAAACCAGGCTGCCCGCAAAAAGAGTTTTTGTTCATTGGCGGCGGGCCAGTTCGGGGAACCTACGGAACTTACGAGTAAAGGAATTTATCTTTTTTAATGTAATGCTTTTTTAAAATCCAAATGCTGTTACCTTTGTCTTGGTCGCATTGGTATTTGAAAAGACAACTCTTTTTTTCCCATCGAATTGGTCGTTATTAGCTGCGCCGGAGAAGACGCAGGTGGTCAGGAAAGCGGGACTACATTAATCCTGTGACAAACATTGCGATATGAAGAAGCGTCTTTACTATGCCCTTGCTGCCGTATTCCTTTTTTTTGGTTTAGGCCTGGCCCTCGACTTTGGCTCCACCAAAGAAGACCACCTCAAGACTTATACACGCAATATCGAGCGAAGCCTCCACAAAAAGGAGCTAAAGGTAGATGCTATTCTCGCCGATACGGGCTTCCTTTTTCGCAACCTGCGTGGCATCGTGCACCTCAGCATTCACGAACAGGAAGCTGACCTTTTGCGGCTGGAAAAACTCACGAACGAATCGTTCAACCTGAACGTTTACCACCGCGACTCGCTCGTTTTTTGGCTCAATAACCTGGCGTTTCTGCCACCGGAGGAATTGTCAAAACTGAGTGGAGAAAATGATGGCGCCCGCTTCATGCGCCTGCCCAATGGGGATTTTGAGCTGATAAAAAGAGACCTCTCCAATGGTGATATGGCGGTGGCTCTTTTGCCCATAAAAAGAGAATACCCTGGCCAGAATAGTTACCTGCTCGACAGCTTCGAGGCGGAGGGTTATTTCATCCCTCCCGATGTGGTCACCAGCGAGAAACCCACCAGCTTCCCGGTGAAAAACCTTCAGGGCAATACCCTTACCTGGTTGGATGCTACCGGCCCGGCAAATGACCGGCTGCACCTGCAAATCGTTTTTTTTATTTACATCCTCGGCTTTATTGCGTTCGGCGTTTTAATCAACGACCTGTCGCTGATGCTGGTGCAACGGCATAAGCCGTGGGTAGGGGCTGCGTTCATGCTGGGCACCGTCATCGCAGCGCGGTGGTTTACCATTAAGATGGGCCTTACTGCGCATTTTTCCACTTTCCAGACTTTTTCCACGGTGTGGGAAGATCCCATGTTCGAAGGGGTGGAGTCTCTCGGCGAGTTGTTGATAAACATAGTGTTGCTGGTGTGGATGATGGTTTTTTTCAACCGGGAGTTTCAGGTAAAAGAGTTCGTGCATCCTTCCAAAGTAATACGTTTCGCCCTGTCGACCCTGCACTTTTTTGCCATCAATCTGGGGCTGGTGATGGTATGTAGCATTTTCAAAAACATCATCCTCGATTCGAAAATCGTCTTCGATTTTGAGAATGTGTTCAACCTGAATGCACAGTCCATTTTAGCCATGATAGGGGTGGTATTGCTGCTACTCTCGCTCTTTCTATACAGCCACAGAATGATGCTGGCCATTCACAAAGTCACTTTGCCAAAGTTCGTGCGCCTGTTCGCCATGTTGCTTTCATTAGGGGCTGTACTGCCGGTGATCATCGAAACGAAAATGCAACTTGAATGGTATTTTTTCTTACCCGCTGCCACGATCTATTTGCTCGTGCTGGAGGTGTTTGTAGAGGTGCGGACCATGTCGTTGGGGTGGCTGGTGGCCTGGTTGATGCTATTTTCGGCACTTACCGCCGGGTTGTTGTACAAATACAACAACGACAAGGATTACAACCGGCGGAAGGCCTATGCCAAGGAGCTTGTCAGCTTTAAAGATTCGCTGGGCGAAATTCATTTTCAGCGGCTGGAAACTTTGTTTCTCGATACTGCGTCTTTGCGTTCGTGGGCCGGCTTAGTGGCAACTGCCGATGGGCAGCAAATTCCCATTGAAATGGCGCGGGAACTTGTAGCCGCCCGGGTGAGCAGCGATAAATATTTGCTGCACAATTATGATTTCAGCCTGAGTGGTTTTTACCAGCGCACCAGTGAAAATGCTTTCACCGAGCAGGAGGAAACCTTTGGATTGATGGACGAACGTTTTCATAACGCCATTGGGATTAAAGGCTCCAACCTGCGCTTCCAGCCGCCCAAAACCAAAGACCCCAGCTATCTGATGCGGTTGGAAATTCCTATTGCCCAGCCGTTGATTGTTTTCCTCAAATTCAAGCGGGCTTTCTCCTCCCCGTCCAAGGTATCAGAATTGCTGATGGATGGGACGTATAAAATGAAAAAGTTAGAGGAACTCACGAGGTACGATTACGGCATCTATCAGGATAGGAGGCTCATTGAAGAACGAAACAAAAGCTATGGAAAAGCACTGGCCGGTTCGGTGCCTTCCCCCGGCAAAGACAGCATCATATGGCAAACCAGCACACGCTCGGAGCTGATGTACCATACCGAAAAGGACGACATCGTTATCATCATAGGCCGCGATTCCGGCGGGTACTACAAGCCGTTGTCGTTGTTTTCTTATGTATTCACCTTATTGGCCATCGCTGTCATCCTATTCAGTGGCATCAACTACTTTACCAATGCCCTGCCCGGCCCGCTGAATTTCTTCCGCACCATGAAACCCTCCCTGCGCAACCAGTTTCAGTTTTGGGTGATTAGCATGATCCTGTTTACCTTTTTGGGCATAGGGTTCATTACGGTTAAATATTTTCGGCTTTCCTCGGATGAATACGACAAAGAGCGGCTCGACCGGAGAGTCACTTCAGCCTTGGCCAATGTCAATTACGAAGTGAAAGATTGGCACCGGCAACGCAAAAAGGAAAGATTATTTAAAGAGGAAATTGCCCGCCGGCTGGAGCGCAAAATCGGCAACACCGAACTGAAAGCCATTGGTCTGGGAAGCGAAGACACCTCCACCGCCACACTCAACGCCGCCACATTGTCGCCGCTCATTCCCCTCATCTCCGAGGTACACAGGCTTGACGTCAATATCTATGACCTCCAGGGCACACTCATTTCCTCCTCGGAAGAGGATATTTTCAACCAATGGCCTGTGGCAACCAAAATGGGGGCGCATGCCTTCCAGACTCTCAGCAAATTGGGATACGAGCGCAGCGACCAGGAGGAGAGCATCGGAAACCTGCACTACATCGCAGCCTATGTTCCGTTGAAAAACCTCAAAGGAATACCCATCGCCTATATGGGCATCCCGTATTATGACCGGCAATGGGAGTTGCGCACCGAAGTTACGGCCTTCATGAGCACACTACTCAACGTCTATGTTTTTCTCCTGCTCATAGCTGGTGGGCTTGCAATCGTGGTGGCCAACTCCATCACCAAAGCCCTGTCGGAACTGAGTGCGAGCATTCAACGCCTGAAACTCGGATACAACGAGCCAATTGTCTGGACCCGCAAGGACGAAGTCGGCAGCCTCGTTGCGGCCTACAACCAGGCAGTGAAAAAAATAGAAGAAAGCTCACGCAGGCTCGCACAATCGGAGCGCGAAGGCGCCTGGCGCGAAATGGCCAAACAGGTAGCCCACGAAATCAAAAACCCACTCACCCCCATGAAGCTCAGCATTCAATACCTTCAGCACGCTTACAAGGCCAATGCCGAGGACATCGAACCCCTGCTCAAAAGAGTATCCAACACCCTCATCGAGCAGATAGAGTCGCTCTCGCAAATCGCCAACGAGTTTTCCAATTTCGCCAAAATGCCAAAGGCTGAAAACTCCCAGTTTTCACTGAACGACCTCTCGATGTCGGTCTATAATTTATTCGCTGCCGAAAGGCCCGACATGGACATCAGTTTCTGGGTACCCGACAAGGAGTTTGTCATTTATGCCGACCGGAGCCACCTCACCCGTGTGCTGAACAACTTGTTCAAAAATGCCATTCAGGCCATTCCGGACGGCCGGCAGGGCGTTATCGAGCTATCGCTCAGCCATGAAAAAGACAAGGTACTGTTGCGGGTGTGCGACAATGGCAGCGGCATCCCGGCAGAAATTCAGGGGAAAGTATTCACCCCGAATTTCTCCACCAAAACCTCCGGCACCGGCCTCGGCTTAGCCATCTGCAAAAGCATCATCGAGTCCTTCGGCGGTGACATCTGGTTCGAAACGGAACCCGACAAAGGCACCACCTTTTTTGTCGAGCTGCCGCTGGTGGAAGCGCGGGAAATTGAACATTGAGAATGGGGTAACCAACCCTTTTTTCTGTTGGTCTATTTTCAGGAAGCTGTACCAACAGCCTCCTTGTATCCAAAAGGGATTGGAAAAGGCCTGGCATCCAAGACCCGCTTTCATTACCCTGGCGCAATTCGAAATTTTCCGTAGCTTGCATCAACTTTATGCAAAACGGCCTTTAATAGTTTCTTTGGTTCATACTTTTCACTTTAAAAACATCTCTCGTAAATGAAGTCACTTATTTCAATTTCTGCGGCCCTCTGTGGCCTCCTCCTCACTTCCTCCAGCCTCATCGCTCAAGTTGACATGGTTTGGGACACCCACGGAGCCGGCTTTAAAGTACCCCGTGGTTTTGTCATCGAAACCAACAACGAAGAAGAATTTTCAGCAGGCAATGACAATCTTTACCTGACCATCACCCCCATCCAGGATGAAACGGTGAACGAAGATGACCTGGCAGATGCCGTCGGTATCATGGCCAAAGAATTGGATTACGACTTGATCACGGATGGCGACGCTGTTGAAATGGACGATTTCGTGGGCTATTACGTCAGGGGCGTGAAGGATGGTGTCAGTGCAATCGTCATGGCTTTGCTTGACACGGAAAGCAGCACCAATTTATTGGTGGTAGTCGTTTATGCCGACGGTTTTGAGGACGAGGCATTGATGATTGTGAATAGCTTTTACGCCTACGATTAGCCGCTGCTGGTGGCCGGATGCCGAAACCCAGTGTGAGCAACGGCTTCCCACAGCCAATTGGTTGCACGATAAAACGGGGTGCTGGTAAATTTGCCAGCGCCCCGTTTTACGTTAAGCCATGATACCCTGTTGCTTTAGGAACGTGTTCGAAATAAGATGTTCTTTTTGAGGCCGCCTCCGGCGGCCTCAAAAAGAACAAGGGTGTGTTTTTTCGGCGGCAAAGCCGCCGAAAAAACACACATCTTATTTTGCGCACGTTACTTAGCTAAAAAATTATTCAAAATAAACGGGCCTCCGGGAAGGTCTGTATTTTCAGCTTTCCCGGCGTTTTTCCAGGTGTAATGTACGTTGGCCGGTGGCCGAATTGGCATGGTTTTACTCCAGTAATCAGTGCAAGAACAAAACACACTACTATGCAACATCTCGCTCACACATCTGCCACAATAACTACGCACCTTTCTCCCGAATTTATGGGCTGGTTGAACAAAGAAAAGACGCTGGCGCACCGCCGGCAGCAACTGGAGTTGAAGTTCGGTTTCGCATTCCTTATTATTCTGGTTTTGGCTTTTATCGTCACGTAAGCCCATTGGCTTAAAATGACTTCCTCCGCACCTGCCTTTCAAAGCAACAGCGAAATGCTATAATTTGATGGTAAACCGGTTCTGCTCGCAAAGAGAGAATCTCAAGGGATTACAGTTTTGGCCTGCCGGCATCTTGCGCCCGGCAGGTTTTTTTTTGTCAAAACCCCACCTTCATCCCCGCCATAAAAGTCCGTGGCATAGCGGGGCGCAACCCTGCCGGGCGCCGGGCTACCACGAACACTTCATCCGTGGCATTGGTGACGCTGGCAAAAAAGGCGATGTTCGGGTGCAGGCGGTAGCTCGCACTGGCGTCGGTAACGAAAAAGGCATCCGTTTTTTCGTTGGCCGGAATGGGGCCGCTGCCAGCCTGTGTGCGCATGGCGCTTTGGTAGCGCCCGCTGAGGTTGAAGTTGAGCTTTTCATTGCCGAGGCCCAGTAGCAGCGCCAGTTGGTGGCGCGCCAGATAGGGCAGATCGTCACCGCTTTTCACCTGCCCCCATCCCTCGAATTCGCTGTCGAAGCTGCTCTGAAAAGTAGCATCGGTGAAGGTGTAAACGAGATTGACCGGAAGGCTCCACCCTTTGCCGGAGGCAGCAAGCAGGTCATAAGCCATTTGAAATTCCAGCCCTTTGGTGGCCACTTTTCCGCCGTTGAAGAGGTCGGCAGAGCCGGTGCCGCCGGCAGCGGCGAGGTCGGCGCCGAGCAGGTTTTCGTAGTCGTTGAAAAACAGGGTGGCCTGGCCGGAAAGTGCCCCGTTGCGGTAGCGGCTGCCAAGCTCGTAATTGATGCTTTTTTCGGGCTTGGTCCCCTCCTTCGTGCCAGGGGGCGAGAAGCCCTTATGCACCCCGGCGAAGAGGCCGGTGTGTGCGTCGAGCGTGTAACTGAAGCCGATGCCAGGGATGAAAACATCTACCTCATTGCTGCGCTCCGACAGTCCGGCGCCGGTGCGAGCGGGGTCGTTTTTGCCGAAATCCCGCCGCGCCATGCGGATATTTTCATAGCGCAGGCCGGGTATCACCGTCCATTTCCCGCGCACCAATTTGTATTGTACATAGGTGGCGAGGGCTTTGCCGCTCTCGATGCGGTTGCTCTCGGTGCCGTGGATGCCGGGGGCCGTCAGCTCCATCACGCCACCGTCCATTTTGTAGCCGTCCACCCATTGGAACTGGTCAATTTCATCGAAATGATAGCGGAGGCCCAGGTCAATGTTGTGCTTTGTTTTGCCCGTTTGAAAACGGTAGCCCAACACGGTTTGAATGCCCTGCGACCGGTAATCGCGGTTGTTGGCTTTCACTTGCAGGGCGTCAACCGCCGCACTCGTCGCGCCGGTGAGGATGCGGTAGGCCTCCTCGTGAGCGCCGGGCGTTTCGAGAATGCTGGCGATGCCCGCGGTTTGCCCCGGCCCATCGGCCACCTTGTCGAGCTTGTACCAGTTGCGGTGAAATTTGGTGTGGTAGGCCGTCGTCGTCAGGTCGAGCGCCGGAGAGAACTGTGAGATGTGTTGCACGGAGTACTGCTCGTGGTGGGTTTCCATGTGATCCACCTGCGAAGCGGCATAGCGGCGGTAAGGTGTTTTTTCAAAATCCTCCTCCGTCAGGCCTAAATAGGAGGCGTCCGACTGCTCCTCTGCCTGCCCGGCTTTGAAGGTGAGCGACTGGTAGATTTTTGCCTTCGGGCCTGTATTTACCCTGAACTTGGCGAGGTAATCCTTTTTGTCAAAACCGGTGCCGCCGCCGCCGTCGAGGTCATTGAACCCGGCGGCCTTGTATTGAAACGTCTCGACTAAGTAGCCGAAATTCTTGTGCGAATTACCGGCATAAGCGTGCAGGTTGCGGATTCCAAAGCTGCCGCCCAATAAGTCCATCCGCCCCGAAAACTCAGACGGGATGGCCGTCGAAATGAGGTTGATGGCACCGCCGGTGGTGTATGGGCCGAAGCGAATTTGGCTGCTGCCTTTAAGGATTTCGATGGCCTGCATGCGGCCCACAGTGGGGAAATAATAGGCGGCGGGTGCGGCATAGGGCGCCGGTGCGGCCAGCACTCCGTCTTCCATCACGGTGATTTTTGAGCTGCGCTCGGAGCCGGTGCCCCGCAAGCCGATGTTTGGCCGCAGGCCAAAACCATCCTCCTCTTGCAGGTTCACGCCTGGCACGGTGCGCAGCGTCCGGTTGATGTCGGTGTAGCTGAATTTTGCCAGCTCCAGCGGCGAGATGTATTGCGCCGAACCGGGCAAGTTGCGCAGCCCGCGCAAGCCACCCGTCAGCGACACGCTTTGCACCACTGCGGTGGGCAGCCCCATCACCGACTCTTCCACCTCCAACAGCACCTGTGCCGTTTCGCCGGCTTTCAACGCTATGCTCCGCTGCAAGGTGAGGTAGCCGATGCTGGCAGCCACAAGCTGATACTCGCCGGGCGGGACGTTTTCGAGGGCAAATGTCCCGTCGCCGTTGGTGATAGCGCCTATCCCCGTGCCATTCAGAAATACCGCGATGCCGGGCTGCGGCGTGGCCTCATCTTTCAAAATTACGGCCCCTTGCACGCTGGCCGTTTGCGCTTCGCCGGCATTTATCAAACAGAAAGTGAGGGCAAACAATAAGGCCGGTATCCTGAGTTTCCAATTTTTCATCGTTGAGTAATTCGGATTAGATTAAAATAGCTGGACAAAAGTAAACCACACTTGCATTTGTGCAAATACCAAATTTCGCTGGGGCAGTGTTCAGGAGGATAGGTAGGCTTCCTAAAATTGGGTATCGGAGAGTGGAAGTTCTGCCGTTTTCGTGGGTGGTTTTTGACCGTGTTCGCCATGGCGCCCGCAGAGCCGGGAGGGAGGCGAAGTTGCCAGCGGGTTTGAAGCCCGGCTGTCTGGAGCGCGGGAGGTTTCGAGCGCTTCGATTTGTTCCTTGCTCAACGTCCAGAGCAAAAGTTTTTTCCGGGCGGCGTCCAACAGTTGCCGGGCGATTTCATTTTGGGCAACCGCTTGGTCAAGCTGGTCCAATGACAGGAGGAAGCCGTTTTCATCCGCCAGCAATTCCTCGCTGTAAATGGCATAAACGGGCTGCCCTTTTTTCACGAAACCCGCTGGCTAAGCGCCTGGATGGAATTGCAACCCGCCTGTGCCTGGACGCTCATGGAAGCAGAAAAAGACGCCCTCGACGCAGTCTTCAACCGCCTGACCGGACTCTCGAAAAAGGTTTTTCTCCAGCCCAACCGCTCTGTCATGGAGCTTTACGTCCTGTCACTGAACGAGGCGGTCCTCGTCAAACCGCTGGTTTCCGAAGCACTGGTGATGAAAACGGGAAAAATCACCACCGCCACCCTCGAAAAAATGCTGGTGGACATCGTGGCGGAGCCGGATATTTTCGTAGCCCAACAGGGCGAGTTGGAGAACATTTTCGAGAATGCTTTTTCCCAAATCCTCATTAATCAAAACCGGCTGCTGCGTTATGCCCGGCGCCGGAAACGGTATGAACAGGTGTTGCAGCTCATCCCGGAAAGTTGAAGCCCTCCCATCCAAAAGTGGAAAGTCCTAACCCATCCTTTTGCCAAAATCCTGACTTTGCCATATTTTCACCTTTTCTTTCAGTTTGGTTCGAGACCTTCGCTGAACATTCAGGCACCCACTTAAAACGAAATGTCTTTCGCTCTCAACCTGCCGCAGCAATTCTTCCTCGCCGTCGCTTTCGTGGAGGGCAAATCGGTGGAGGTGCATTACGTGCAGGGTGCTTTCCAAACCAAGCCGGATTTTGCCGTCACCTCCTGGAATCTGGAAATCAAAGACCTTTTGAAAAAAACCGTCCAGATTGGAAATTAGCAATTTCTTCAATTAAATTCTTCAGGCAATGCCTGAAGAATTCGAAAACAAACCATCATGGAAAAACCGGCCCTCACTTTCGAATCGCTCTGGCAAGCCGCACGGGGCGTCATTCAGTCAGCCAGGGCGCAGGCGCACCGGGCTATCAACTCCGCCATGCTGTCGGCATATTGGGAGTTGGGGCGGCTCATCGTCGAGGAAGAGCAGCACGGAAAGGAGCGGGCAGGCTACGGCGAAGCAATTATCGAAAGTTTGGCGACCCGGCTGACGCAGGAATTCGGCAAAGGATTCACCAGGGATAATCTCTGGCTCATGCGGCAATTTTACCTCGCTTTCCCAATTCCCGACGCGCTGCGTCGGGAATTGACCTGGACGCACTACCGCCTCCTCATGCGGGTGCAAAACGAGCAGGCGAGGCAGTTTTATGAAGAAGAAAGCATCCGGGCGGGTTGGAGCACCCGTGCGCTCGAAAGGCAAATCCACAGTTTCTACTACGAGCGCCTGCTGGCAAGCCGCAACGACCGGGCGGGCGTCGCAGCCGAGGCGGAGGAGAAAACCAGCGCCCTTGCCCCTTCACCCCGTGATTTCATCAAAGACCCTTACGTGCTGGAATTCCTCGAACTGCAAGCCGCCCCGGCGCTGTACGAGCAAGACCTCGAACAGGCGCTGATTGACAACCTGCAACAATTCCTGCTCGAACTCGGCAGGGGCTTCTCCTTCGTCGCCCGGCAGCAGTACATCAACCTCGACGGCGACGAGTTTCGCATTGACCTCGTTTTTTACAACTACTTGCTCAAATGCTTCGTGCTCTTCGACCTGAAAATCGGCAAGCTGGAACACAAGGACATCGGGCAAATGGATACCTACGTGCGCCTTTACGAAGACAAGTTCAAAATCGAAGGCGACAACCCCACCACCGGCGTCATCCTCTGCTCTGAAAAAAACGAAGCGGTCGTGCGCTACTCCGTCCTCAACGAAAGCCAACAACTGTTCGCCTCCAAGTACCTGCTCTACCTACCCTCCGAAGCCGAATTGAAAGCGGAACTGGAACGGGAGCGCTCCCTGCTGGAAATCGCCCTGGCGGGTAGTCAACTCAAAAAATAGCCATGCCGAAAAAACTCATCGAAGTCGCCCTACCACTGGACACCATCAACGACGCCTCGGCTTACGACAAAATGCCGGGCATCGGCGCTCACCCAAAAGGCATCCACCACTGGTGGGCAAGGCTGCCCCTGCCCACTGCCCGGGCGGTGCTCTTCGCCTCCCTCGTGGACGACCCCTCGGAGCATCCCGACCGCTTCCCCACCGAGGAGGCGCAGGATGCCGAACGGGAGCGGCTGTCCGGCATCATCCGGGAATTGTGCCAGAAGAAAATGCACCTCAAGCAGGACGTTTTCAAAAAAGCGCACGAGGAAATCCTCCGCCACTGCGACGGCAAGCTGCCCACCGTGCTCGACCCCTTCGCCGGCGGCGGCTCCATCCCGCTCGAAGCCATGCGCCCCGGCTTGCCCGTCATCGCCTCCGACCTCAACCCCGTGGCGGTGCTCATCAACAAAGCCATGCTCGAAATCCTGCCGGAGTTCGCCAACCAGACGCCCGTCAACCCGGAAAGCAAGCGCCGCAACGTCGGGCAGGAATGGAAAAATGCGCACGGGCTGGCGGAAGACCTGCGCTACTACGGCAGGCTCATCAACGAGGAAGCGAAGCGCAGAATCGGGAAATTTTACCCTAGCGTGAAGGTCAACGGCAAGGAACTGAACGTCATCACCTGGCTCTGGGAGCGGACGGTGAAGTGCCCCAATCCGGTTTGCGGGTGCGAGATGCCGCTGGTGCGGTCTTTTGTTTTGAGCAGCAAGCGGAAGCCGAATGTGTTTACACAGCCGGTCGTCGAGCGCCGGAGAGAACTGTGAGATGTGTTGCACGGAGTACTGCTCGTGGTGGGTTTCCATGTGATCCACCTGTGAAGCGGCATAGCGGCGGAAGGGTGTTTTTTCAAAATCCTCCTCCGTCAGGCCTAAAGAGGAAGCATCGGACTGCTCCAGTGCCCGCCCGATTTTTAAAGGAAGAACGCCGTCCGGCTTGGCGGGAGGTTGGGTATGGGCGAAAGCTCAGGAAACACAATACAATAGCAATTGCTAAAATGTAAATTCTCCTTATCTTGCCCTCCCACTCAAACACAAACCTGCCGCCCAGCAAAAGCATGAAAAACCTGCAAGAACTCCTCCGCCCTCGTCAATCCGTTTTTGACAAATCCCGCCGGGATGTGGTGCTTGACATCACCGACCTTACCGAAGGCAAAATTGACCCAGCCACTTTTTTTGCTGAAAATTACATCACGCAGGGCATGAAAGCCTTGTACCAAGCTGTGTTCAAGCGGCTGGAAGGCAAATCAGACGACGGCGTTTTCAAACTGACCCAGACGATGGGTGGCGGTAAAACCCACAACATGATTGCCGTCGGGCTTTTGGCAAAACACCCCGAGTTCCGCCAAAAAGTGATGAAGGAAGTCTATGAAACTACCTTTCAGGAACAGGCAAAAGTGATTGGCTTCACGGGCAGGGAAAATCCCCGTTACGGCATCTGGGGACATATCGCCGAACAACTGGGCAAACGGGATTTGTTCAAAGAATACTACGACCCGCTCGAAGCGCCCGGTCAATCGGCCTGGATAAACTTGCTCAAAGGGGAAAAGGTCGTGATTTTACTGGACGAGTTGCCGCCTTATTTTCAAGCTGCAAAAGCCAAGCAAATCGGTAACTCCGATTTGGCGGTCGTCACCACGCAGGCACTTTCCAACCTGCTCGTTGCCATCGGCAAAGAAGAATTGAAAAACGTGGTACTCATCATTTCCGACCTGACTGCCAACTATGCCGAAGGCTCCGAGATGATTTCCCAAATGCTCGACAACTATGGGGCGGAGGTCAACCGGGTCGCCAAAAACTTCACGCCGGTTCAGCAAACAGGCGACGAGATTTACCATATCCTGCGCACCAAGTTGTTCCAAAACTCGGCAGACCCTTCGGAGGTGGACGGAATAGCTGGTGCTTACGCCACGACCATCAATGAGGCAAGGAAAATGAACATTACCACCGAAACGCCAGAGCGTTTTGCAGCGGCGGTCAAGGATTCCTTCCCGTTCCACCCGGCGGTCAAAGACCTGTACGCCCGTTTCAAGGAAAACCCCGGCTTCATGCAGACCCGTGGCTTGATTCGCTTCATGCGCACGGTCGTCTCCCGGATGTGGGATGAAAAGGACGGCTGGGCTGACAAGATTTCCCTCATCGCCCCGCACGATATTGACCTGAACGACTCCAATACGCTGACCGAAATTGCCTCCATCAACTCCAGCCTGACCAATGCAATCTCACACGACATCGCCGGAAACCCACCAGCCGTGGCGGAAAACTTGGATGATGTACTGGGCAATGACATGGCCACTAAAACGGCAAAGCTCATCCTGATGGCTTCGCTGGCGACCGTGCAAAATTCCATCCGGGGATTGAAAGACACCGAAATCATCCGCAACCTTTGCGCCCCCGGCGTCAACATTTCCGAAATACAGTCGAAAGTCCTGTCGGAACTGAAGAGCAACTGCTGGTACCTCCACCTCGACAATGCGGGCAACTTCCTGTTCAAAAACGTTCAGAACGTCGTGGCGAAGCTGAAGGATTATGTCTCCGGCTATACGGACGAGGGCATCGAACCGGAAATCCGCAAAAAACTGGAAGAGGTCTTCAACCCGGAAGACAGGGACTGCTACCAGAAAGTATTTGCCTTAACCTCGCTTGACGGAATCTCCATTGATGCCAGCCAAGTAGCGTTGGTGATTTACAAACCATATCCCGGCGGCAAAATACACCCCGACCTGCAAAAGCTCTACGATGATGCCACCTGGCGCAACCGCATGATGTTCCTCACGGGTGATGCCCATTCGATGGAGGCCATTTACCAAAACGTCAAGGCGTTGAAGGGTATCGAAGCTATCATCGGAGAATTTGCTTCGGAGAAAATGCCAAAGAATGACCCGCAATTCATCGAAGCCGAAAAACTGCGGGAAAACTTCCTGTTCAAGTTCCGCAGCGCCGTCACGACAGCTTTTGTTAAACTTTATTACCCCACCAAAAACGGCTTGCTCGACGCCAATTTCCAGATGCAGTTCACCAACAACGACTACCGGGGCGAGAAGCAAATCGTCGAGACGCTGAAAGAAAAGCGCAAGTTCACCGAGGACGTTACCAGCGACACGTTTGTTAAATATGTGGAGGGCAAACTCTTCGGCACCCAAAAAAGCCTGCCCTGGCGGGACATCAAATCCAAAGCCGCCCAAAGCCCCGACTGGCTCTGGCACAAACCCAATGCGCTCGACCAGCTCAAAGAGGAAATGCTCCACAAAGACCTCTGGCGGGCCAACGGCGATTGGATTGAAAAAGGGCCTTTCCCGCCACCAAAAACCAGCGTCGCCATCCGGGAACTCGAACGGAACGACGATACCGGGGAAGTCAAGCTCAAAATTATCCCCACCCACGGCGATACCATTCACTACGAAATCGGCGACAGTCAGGTGACCACGGCTTCAAGCACGCTGGACATCCAGGACCCTTTCCTGACCAAGGACTTGAAGCTCTCTTTTCTCTGCGTGGACAGCAAGGGCAGGCATGAAACAGGGGAGCCCGAACACTGGCAAAACCGCATAACGCTCAAACACCGCTTCTATCAGGACGGCAACCGACAGATGCTCGAATTGCAGGCTGCACCCCGTGCCACCATCAAATACACCACCGATGGCAGCGACCCGCTCACCGCCGGGGGTGTTTATGAAAGCCCGGTGGAAATTCCAGATGGCGTGAAAATCGTGGTGGCCGCTGCCGAAAAACAGGGCATCCGCTCTGAAACCAAGACCATCCGGGTGCCGGAAAAAACCGCAGGAGGCGCTGCCGTTGACAAGTCTTTGCCTGCCATTTGGAAGAAACGGCTCAAAAAAGAATCAACTGCCGAGGTGTTTGAATGGCTGAATTGGATGAAAAAGCACGAACTTCAACTCTCGGAAATCACCCTTGCCATTGAAGACGACAATTGGATTTTGCTGGAAACTTCGCCCATGCAAAAGTTTGACCATCCCCAATTGTCAAAAATGCTTACTTTCCTTCAAGAGATGCTGGCAGGAGGGAAACTTAAACTGGAAGCTGGAAAACTACATTTCAAAACAGGACAACACTTTACAGACTATGTTAGAGACACTAGAGAAAACTTCAAAATCGAAGACATTGAGCAATAGCAAGAACATACTGGACTTTGGCTTCAACCCGCAGGACACGGAGCACCACTTCCTCGTTTTTGTCAAACCCGGCAAGAAGGAAGTCGTGATATTCGAGCAGTTCCAGTACGATAGGGCGCTGAGTTGGAACAAGCTGGCGTACGAAATCACCGGAGCCAACTCCTCCGCCAAAGTCATCTTGCCCTACCTGAAATGGGAGCTTATCAAGGAAGAAGTGCGGGTAGAGTTCAACCGCCGCCTGAAAAGCAACAACCAGAAGCCAGCCAACTGGTCTGCCGAATCCAACTACCTGCACCGCCTGTTTGGCAAAGAACTGCTCGTGCTCGCATGGGCCATTGAAGACGCCGACCCCGGCGCCGTGCAGCTCGCCATTCAAAACTGGCTGGGCCTGAAACCCGAAGAGCGCTGGTGGCTTTTCACCATCACCAATGCTGCCACCGGGCACGCCCTCAACGGCAAGGGAAAAGGCTGGCGCAAAGCCCTGCGCTACGCCCTGACTGAAAACCCCGTGACCGCCAACCGCATCGACATGAACATCTACCACGAACGGGCGACGACTGCGCCGACGCTGTTCATGGAACCTGACCCGGAGGCGGATTTGTATAAGTGATTTGAAATGGAAAGAAATGGAAGATTTGAATAAAAAATTAATAGACGATGCCCACAAAGGGAAATCAACATCCAAGTCACTGGATGAAAAGGATCCTTTTGACCCAAAACAGATTGATATTGAAATTAGGAATTTGACGCTAGGTTATGTTATTCATAAACTTAGGCAGACTCCTCCAGAAATAGACCTGCATCCTTTTTTTCACAGAAAGTCGAATATATGGAGTGCAAAGAAGCAAAGCCAGTTTATAGAGTCTATTCTTATTCGCTTGCCCCTACCTGTTTTTTATTTTGATGCTTCTAATTTCGATAGTTGGTCAGTAATAGATGGTTCACAGCGCTTGACTGCGTTGAAAAATTTTGTAATTGACCAAACGCTTAAATTAACAGATTTAGAGTTTTTGACTCACCTCGAAGGCAAGGGGTTTAAGGAACTTCCCCCCGAATACCAAAGGCGCATTGAGGAAACTATTATTATTGTTTACCACGTCAAGCCTGGCACGCCGGACGAAGTCAAGTACAATATTTACAAGCGTGTTAACAGTGAAGGCAAGTGAAAAACTGAATAGCTAAAATCAAACAGTATGCTAAAACGCCTAAAAATTAAAAACTTCAAATCCCTAAAGGAAGCTGACCTTGCTCTGGGTAAACTCAACTTGTTGGCCGGTATCAACGGCATGGGTAAATCCAGCCTGATTCAAGCACTGTTGTTATTAAAACAATCCTCTGACAGGCTTGGGAGCGGAACGCTTAATTTAAACGATAGTGAATTTGTCGCTTTGGGCAAAGGAAGGGATATTTTTTACCAATACAGCGAAGACCATTACATCACATTTGGATTAGAAAATGAAGCTGGGGTGTCGAGAAACTGGAAC
Source organism: Saprospiraceae bacterium (assembly GCA_004297645.1). GTDB lineage: Bacteria > Bacteroidota > Bacteroidia > Chitinophagales > Saprospiraceae > UBA6168. Next base: position 22,058 of record SCUG01000297.1, read on the forward strand.
TTTGAATACCATGCTGACCGGGAGAATTTGCAAAGCAAAGAGCAGCACGATTATAGCCAATTGACGAAACATTTCAATCTTTTCACCGATAATTTCCAATATCTTAACGCCGAGCGTATCGGCCCCCGGCAGTCATATAGCTCCTCAACCACCTATATCAAAAATCGCAAACAAATCGGCTCCAAAGGCGAATACGCTGTCCATTACCTGAATGTGTTCGGTACCAGTGAACGGATTCAATCCGACATTTTACACCATCCTAAAGCCCGCTCCCGCTCCCTCATCCACGAAGTGGACGCTTGGCTTGGCGAAATCTCCCCAGGAACTAAGCTTAATACCACCGCCGTGCCTGGCACTGAAATGGTCCTGCTCGACATCCGTTTTGAGACGAAAACAGATTATACCAACCACTTCCGCCCCGTCAACGTCGGCTTCGGCATCAGCTTCGTCCTGCCGGTCATCCTGGCATTGCTCATGGCAAAAAAAGACCGCCTCATCATCATCGAAAACCCTGAAGCGCATTTGCATCCAAAAGGGCAGGCCGAAATGGGCAGGCTCATGGCCCTCGCTGCGAAAGCTGGGGCGCAAATCATCGCCGAAACGCACAGTGACCATATCCTCAACGGCGTTCGGGTAGCTGTGAAAAACGGCGATATACCGAAAGATGATGCCCGCATCTTCTTCTTCGACCGTAAGACCACCGACTTCGAGCAGTATTCCTATGTCACGCCCATCAAGATTGACCACAAGGGCGAACTGAGCGAGTACCCGCCCAATTTCCTCGACGAGTGGAACAACCAACTTTTCAAGCTCATCTAAACCCCTGCCCGGCCAATGGAACTCATCCTCAACGAACTTTCCGTTCAAGATTTGACTGGTACGCCCCACGATGCCCGGCAGGCCATGAACGCTTTGTTGCTGCTTTGCAAAAAGGCAAAATACGATATGGGGTGCAATGGGCTTCGGCTGCCCAATGCCGATTTTTTCAATCAGGAACTGGTGGCTGGCTACACGCTTATTGACTGGATGACCGAACCCGCAGGGAATCGCACCTTGCAAACACTGTTCAATGGTCTTCGACGATTGCCTTATTTTGAGGATTTGGAAGAAGCTGCCGAGAATGAGTACATCCTTTCAAGGTTCTACCTCAACGAGCCAGAGCATCCCGCCTTCGACACCGAAGTACATGGCCTCGCCAATGCTTGGCTGAAACGCAGCCTCTCCGTCAGCTTCTGCTCGCACCCTGTCTGGTCGAAATGCCAAATCGGTCTGACCATTGACCGAAATGAGACAGGCACCGAGGATGTTGAAGTTTACCATGCCTGTGTCGACGCCTGTTTAAATGATGACTTCAAGGAATGGTTCCGAAAAGAACACCTCCCGCCGTTGCGCACCCACGAGGATGTGGACGTTTGGTTTCCGGTTGACCAATTCAACCTGACAGACCAAGCCAAAGACGACCTTATTCTCATGTATGAAGAAAACCTGCTCAAGCTGATTGGCGAGGTTGAAAACATGATAAAAGAAATCCAAATAGACCCCATGAAGGGCACCGGAAAACCAAAAACCCTGAAAGGCGACCTCGCTGGCTGGATGTCCAGAAGAATCACCGACAAGCACCGATTGGTTTACAAACTCGAAGAAAATGTGCTCAACCTTTACAGGTGCTATGACCACTACGATGACAAGTAGCGTCTGAAATCCCATTCATCATTTATCATTAAACTGTGAAATCCTTCATCGAAGCCCAATTCCCCGTCGCCAAAGTCTCCAAGGAAAGCTACAAGGAGCGCATGGCAAACGTCGGCCAGACCCTCACCGGCCTCGGCAAGTGGTGGGGGCGCAAGCCCCTCGTGCTCGTGCGGGCCACCATCCTCGGCCTGCTCATGCCCGCCTCCAACGACCCCGTGCGGGACCGGGAAATCTTCCTCAAACTCATGGCCATGGACGACGAAGGGCTATGGCAGCGCCGCTTCAAAACGCTCCCCGTCAAAGAACTTTACGAAAAATGCACCCCCGAAGACCGGGACGAATATTTTGAGAGTAGCCTCCCCCCGGCCCTCCCGACTCGTCGGGACAGGCTCTCCAAAGGAGGGGGAGGCGGAGGCGGCACCCCCTCCTTTGGAG
>SCUG01000298.1 GCA_004297645.1 Saprospiraceae bacterium
GGAGGCCATGATGCGCAAAGGTTTTCCACTCGACGAGGTGGCCGTCATTTACGCCCGGCACCAGCAGGTCAGCCGCTTGATGGAGCTTTTGCAGAAAAAGGGCATCCCGTACCGCACCCGCCGGGCGGTAAACGTACTCGACCTGCCCCTCATCCAAAACCTGCGCACCCTGCTCGAATACCTGCAAGCCGAGTTCGTCAAACCTTACAGTGGCGAACACCTGCTGTTCCGCCTCATGCATTTCACTTTTTTTGACATCCGCCCGCACGATTTGGCGAGGCTTGCCCTCCACCTTTCGCCGGACTCCGGACAGGCGCCAGCCCGCCGCCATTTTTGGCGGGACGCCATAGCCGAAAGGGCTTTTTTGAAAAAATGCGGCCTGAAAAAACCTGCGGCAGTAACGGCACTCTCCGGCTTCCTCGAAGCCATGCTCAGCGAACATGCCAATTGCTCCGTGCCGGCGTTCATCGAGCGCATCGTCAACCGCAGCGGGCTGCTCCGCCATTTATTGCGCAGCAAAAAAGGCCAGCCCTTACCGCAGGGCGGGGTCTATCAAAACCTGCAAGCACTCTACACTTTTCTCGATTTTGTAAAAAACGAAGCCAGCCGGAACCCCCGCATGACCCTGGCCCGCCTCCTCGAAATCATCGAAAATATGGACGCCAACAGGTTGTCCCTGGCCATCCGCCAATCTGCCTCTCCAGCTTCGCCACAAGAGGGCGGGACGCAGGCCGTCAACCTGCTGACGGCGCACAGTTCCAAGGGCCTCGAATTCCGCACCGTCTTCCTGCTCGACTGTGTGAAGGAGCAATGGGAGCCAGCCAAAAGAAATGGCAATTACCAGTTTCCCTTCCCCGACACGCTGACCTTGTCGGGCGAAACAGACGAAATGGAAGCGCGCCGCCGCCTGTTTTACGTCGCCATGACGAGGGCCAAAGAGGGCCTGCACATTTCTTATGCTGCGCAAAACGACGACGGAAAAGAGCTGCAACGCACGGCTTTTATAGATGAGCTACTGCCAGGGGCAAAGCTTGAACTGCGGCAGGCCGCTATGCCCGCCGCCGCCATCGCCGGGGCGCAGGCGGTGCTGCTGATGGAGTCGAAACCTGCCGTGGAGCCATTCGACCGGGAGGCCGTGCAGGCCGTTTTGGAGAATTTCAGTCTCAGTGTTTCGAGCCTGAACAAATACCTGCGGTGCCCGCTCAGTTTTTATTATGAAAATGTGTTGCAAGTGCCGGTGGTGGCCAGCGAGGCCGCCACTTTCGGGTTCGCCATGCACCACGCCCTGCAACGGGGATTCGAGCAAATGATGCTCAATAAAGCGCATTTGTATCCGCCGCCCGAAGAGTTTGTGCGGTTGTTCAAAATGGAAATGGAGCGCCTGCGCGGGCTTTTCAGCCCCAAAGAATTCGAGCGCCGACTCGGTTCCGGCCAGGATTTTCTGCGCGGGTATTACAGTGCCCTCGCCCCCGCCTGGCCCCGCGAGGTGCAGGTGGAGAAGAACTTTAAAAACGTCGAAATGAATGGCATACCGCTCACCGGCGTCATTGACCGCATTGATTTCAGCGGCAGCCCCGATGACCTGAAAAGCAGCGGCACCGTTCACATCGTGGATTACAAAACCGGCAGCCAGGATGCTGCCAAACTCAGAAGACCCTCAGAACAATACCCGCACGGCGGCGCTTACTGGCGGCAACTCGTTTTTTACAAAATACTTTTTGAAAGCTGGCGCCATCATCAATTCAGGGCAACCTCGGCAGAAATTTCTTACCTCCAGCCGGATGCCAAGGGAATATTCCCCCGCAAGACCATCGCATTCGAGCCTGGCGACACAGCATTTATGAGAGACCTCATCACCGAAACGTACGCCAAAATCATGCGGCAGGAATTTTACGAGGGCTGCGGCGAGCCCGATTGCTCGTGGTGTAGTTTCCTTCACAGGCAGGGCCAGGTGGATACTTTTTCAGAAGCGGAGATAGAGGAATTGGATGATTGATGGAGGCGCTGAAGCCTGCGGTGTTTTTCTGATTCGCTCAGGCCACGCAGATGCAGAAGTTGCAGGCTTTTACCTTTTGGGCAATTTTGCATAGGGAAGCCCCGGCCCCAATAAATGCCGCGGCTTTTTAGGTGCGCGCTGAATGGGGCGTATGGAATGAGACGACAACTTTTGCATGAATCTTGCGTTTCAATCTTGCTTTTGCATGGCCGGCCATGCGTCAAAAATATTTCAACATGCGATTATTTTTTCTTCTGGCTATGGTGGCATTTCTGCCACTTTTTTCATTTGGGCAAGACACCCAACTGGCCCAGCAATATTATCAGGACGGAGAGTTTGAGAAGGCCTCGGTGATATACCACAGGCTGTATGAAATGCAAAACCGGAACGAATACTATTTCAACCGTTATCTGGAGTGTTTGCTGGCAGTGGAGCATTACGAAGAAGCGGAAAATGCCGTAAAGAAAGAGCTGAAAGACGACCCCCACAATATCCGCCTGTACGTGAGCTATGGCAATATCCTCGACCGTCAGTTTAAAGAAGACGAGGCCAAAGAACAGTATGAAAAGGCCCTGAAAAAGTTATCAGACGACCAATACGAAATCACACTGCTGGCGAGCGCTTTCAGCACTTTGTCAAAATTCGATTATGCCATTAAAACCTATGAACTGGGCGGCGAATTGATGAAAAACAAACAGCTCTTCGCATTCAACCTCGCCGAGCTGTACCGCCGGAAAGACGACATCCCCAAGATGGTCGAAAACTATCTGAACAGCCTGGAGTTTTACCCTGAACGGCTCTCCACTATTCAGGGCCAGTTGCAGCGGTACCTCACCTCCGATGCCGGCTATCAGGAATTGCAGACGCAACTCTACGACCGCATTCAAGGCAGGCCCGATGCCTACCAGTTTGTCGAATTGCTCGAATGGGTTTTTATCCAAAAAAAAGACTACAAAAATGCCCTGCGGCAAGCCAAAGCGTTGGACAAAAGGCTCAGCGAAAACGGCGCCCGGGTTTACCAGTTAGCCCTCACGGCGTTCACCGATAAAGATTACGATGCCGCCATCACGGCATACGATTATATCATCACTGAAAAGGGTGTGGTTTCTACCTTTTACCTCGATGCGAAACGCGAATCCCTGCGTGCCCGCCGCAACAAGCTGGTGGAGGGGTTTAGTTACACCGAGCCTGAATTGCGGGAAATCGAACAAGCCTACGAGTCCTTCCTCGAAGAGTTCGGGCGCAATAAAACCACCGCCACCATTGTCGCCGAACTGGCGGACTTGGAAGCTTTTTACCTCAACGACTTAGACAAGGCCATCGCGCTGCTCGGCGAGATGATAAACTACCCCGCCAACGACGTGAACATCCAATCGCGTGGCAAACTCAGCCTCGGCGATTTTTACCTTATGAAGGGTGAAATTTGGGAAGCCACCCTGCTCTACTCGCAGGTGGATAAATTATACGCCGACGACCAACTCGGTCACGAAGCTCGCTTTCGCAACGCCAAGTTGTCGTATTACAACGGCGACTTTCAATGGGCGCAGGCGCAATTCGATGTACTCAAAGCCTCCACCTCCAAGCTGATTGCCAACGACGCCCTCGACCTCTCGGTTTTTATCATCGACAACCTCGGATTAGACACCACCGACCGGCCGCTGAAACTGTATGCCCAAGCTGACCTGCTCACATTCCAAAACCGGTTCACGGAGGCTTTCGCCAAACTCGACACGTTGCTCACCGAATTCCCGAAACATTCCTTAGACGACGACGTGTTGTATGCCCGCGCCAAGATTTATGGCAAAATGAAAGATTACGCACTGGCAGCCAGCATGTACGAGCAAATAATTGAAAAATATCCCGAAGAAATAAGGGCGGATAATGCCCTGTTCGAGCTGGCAGAATTGGAAGAAAACCAGCTCGGCGACCCAGCAAAGGCAATGGCGCTTTACGAAAAGATTTTCATCGAATACTCCGGCAGCACCTTTGCCGTGGAAGCCCGGCAGCGCTTCCGCGAATTGCGTGGCGACAATTTATAGGCATTGCGTGGCAAATGAACGGCCCCTCTCACCAACACGCCAACCTGCCGTTCCTAAAAGTCATAACATTTCACCCTGCCGCGTTTGCCAAAATGCCTTTTGCGGCTGCCGCCGCCAAACAAACTCAAGTGCAAGTCGAACGGGTTTACTTTGAGGGCAAAATATAAGTCGGTGCCGGAGTAATCCTTTTTCTGCCCAAAGAGGCTGCCCACATTGTCGGAACCCACCACTATCCAGCCCAACCTCGCCGCAAATCCGAACCGCAAATCCTGCCAGTTCAGCAATACCAGAGGTGCCGATGCCGAAAACCAGCGGTGCTCGAACCGGGGCGTCAGCGCCAGCAGATTGTTTCTGCCGGGCGAGGCATTTTTGGTGGGTAGTCGTTGCACGAGGGTGGCATTGACGTACACGTTGGGGAAGAGGGCATAGTCCGCCTGCAAACTGGCAGCGGCGGGCATGGCGATGGTGAAGGCGTCGCCTTGCAGCGTGGCCAGCGAATCTCCCATGGTTTGGCGGCTGAATTGCCCTACAAAGGCATCGAGTTCTTTTAGCTTGTCGAATTGGTCGTAATCGCTCAGATTCAGCACCACCAACGAGTCGAAAGAGACGCGGTGCTGCCGCGCATTTTTATCAAACCGGAGGAAGCCGATGTCTAACAGCGAAGCGCCGAGGCGCATTTTGTAATTTTCCCCGTCACCCTCCAGAACGAGGACGGCGCCGAGGTCGGAGGCCATGCCGTGGCCATTTTTTTGCCGTTTGAATTTATCACCACTCACATTGGAATGGGTGTAGCCGAAGCGTCCGTGTTTGCTGCTAAATGAAATAGAGTTATTGGCCAGCTTGGTGTAGTCGAAACTCAGCATGTTTTCCATATAGGCTCCTTCGTAGGCCTGCAAAAAACGAACGTTGGCGCCCAGCCCCAACTGCCCAGTGTAGGTGGGAATTTTCAGGGCATAGTTCAGGCCGGTTTCCATCCAGCTAATCGCTGCGCCTTCAAAGGGTACCACTTCAAATGGCTCGAACAAGGAGCGTTGTGTGTAAGTGTAGTAGCTGAAAACCTGTGGAAAATCGTGCGACCCCGTCATCGCACCTGCACGGGTAAAAACGCCCACCGAGTGCCATTCGCCGATTTTCACCACCAAAGAGGGGCCTTCCACGTAAGCTATGGCCGAGGCAAAGTGCTTGCGGCCTGGGTCGTAAAAGTCCACCACATAAGTATCAACGGGAACGGGGCCTTCGACATCTTCAGCCAAAAGAAAGCTGGCGTTTTGCGCCCTTTTCAACAGATCGAAAGTGCTTGTTTGCTGCACGAAGGCGTAGTTGTTGTCAAAGAAAATACCAGCGCCTGCGAGGTTCAAATCCCACCGCAATGGATTGGTGAGGTTCCCGGCGGGGTTGAGCGAGATGCTGCTTGCGCCTGCAAAATTTTCGAGGCGAAGTCCCAACTGCTCCTGGGCCATAAGGGCATGGCAGGCGAGCAGGGTGAGAAGGATAGTTTTGAATTTCATGTTGCAAATTTGAGTGTTGCCATAAAGGCCCGGCAAATAACCCAGGGGTATTCTTGCTGCCCAAGTAAAGAAGGATTCATTTTGAATGAAAACGAACGCCTTGATGGAGTTTTGTGCCTGTTGTCGAGGGTGTTTTTTGCCGCAGACAAATAGAGTTCAGGTGGAAGGGAATATAGTGACGCTTAAGAAACGGGAATTATTGCCGGGCGGCGCAAACGCTGACAAAACTGTGCCTAAAAAGAAAAAAGCGCAATGACTTTTGGTAAAAAGATGATAATCCCCACGACGATGGCTCCCACTGATGAAATCAATACGGCTCCGGCGGCCAGGTCCTTGGCCTTGCCAGCAAGCGGGTGGTAATTGGGAGAAATCAGGTCGGTCAGGTATTCTAATGCGGTGTTGACGGCTTCGGCGGCTATCACTATGGTGATGGCAAAAACCACAGCACACCACTCCATGCGGCTGAGACCGAAGAAAAGCCCCGCAATGATAACGAGGGCGGCAGCGCTGAGGTGAATCATCGCATTAGGCTGGCTGCGCACTAATTCTGCAATACCGGCAAAGGCATACCGGAAGCTATCGAGCCGTTTTTTGAACATGCGACGCTGGTTTTCTTAACCGGAAAGTGGCTGTGATGCCGAGGCGATTGTTGGTCTTTTGGCTAAAAAGATTGCTGAAGGCTATGCACTCCAACTCCTGCGAGTAAAAAACATGGTCGAGCGGCACGTCGAAAAAAGAAGACATACCACCGGGAGCGTAAGAAATAAATCCGGTGCGGCTTTCCAGCAGCCCGGTGCTGTCGCGGAAAACCTGAATTTCATCAGACCACGAAACTGCGTTGAACTCTCCCAAAACCAACACCGGCATCGCCGCTGATCTGGCCTGCCCTGTGATGACGCCCAGATGGTCTCGCAGCCGTTGTTTCGATGCGTCGTTGAGCGCCGGCTCCGTATGGGTGCTGATAAAACCGACGCTGCTGCCGTCTATGGAAATTACTCCCCTCAGATTTGGAATGTCTCGGTAGTAAAAGGTGTCCACCTGCTTTAGTTCGTATTTTGAATAAATGGCCATGCCAAACATCCCGATATCTACGAGGGTGTGATGGAAGGGATATTGCGGCGAAAGGGAATCTCGCAGCCATTGGTCCCATTGCGGAGTGACTTCGTGGATGGAAATCACACTGGCTTGCGACGCTCTGATGGTGGCAATGGCGCCTGCCATGTCCTCTGCATTCGACACGTTGAAATGAGCGATTTTAATAACGGGCAATTCTTCTTCCACCGGAGGCTGGCCAGCCACGCTCCGGCTGATGACCGTCTGCCGCCACCGGTCTATGAAGCTGTTTTTAATGGAATATCTCAAGAATAAGCACAACACCGCGCAGCCGCCAAAAAATATGAATGTAAACCGAGGCTGTTTGATGAAGAGAAAAAACAGCCCTGCTATGAAATAAAATTCCATGAGTTGAACCGCATAATTGGACATTTGGGAAAGAGGGGGGATGCTGGCCGGGTATATGCTCACCAAAATGCTCAATGCCACCAGAATGGCAGTGGCAATCTGAACGATGGGACGGGAAAGCAATTTCGAAATCATGGTGAAAAGAGCGGTCATTTTTTGGTTTTCCGGTAAAAGCGTTTGGCAAATATAGCTTAATAAAAGCACTTGCCCTTTCCCTTTTGCCAAAGGAAAATCAATGGTTTTAGCATCATTACCGGTGTTCGCTGAAAAAACGATTCAGCAGTGCGCTGCATTCGTCCGTCATCACCCCGAATTCCACTTTTGTTTTCGGGTGGAGCAGCTCTTTACCGTAGCACATGAAGCCCCGCTTGCCGTCGCTGGCGCCGTAAACCACCCGCCCCATTTGCGCCCACGACAAAGCTCCGGCACACATGAGGCAAGGCTCCAACGTGACGTACAAGGTGCACTCCTCGAGGTATTTGCTGCCCAAGGTATTGGAGGCAGCCGTGACGGCGAGCATCTCAGCGTGGGCCGTCACATCGTTCAGCAGTTCGGTCTGGTTGTGCGCCCGTGCGATGATTCGGTTTTGGCAAACCACCACCGCCCCGACGGGGATTTCACCGGCAGAGTAAGCAGCCTCCGCCTCCCGGAGGGCTTGTTTCATGAAATGGTTATCGCTGAAAACTGTTAGCATGATGATTCGCAGATCCGCTTGGGGTGGCTAAGCTAAAAATGAATGGCGGGTGCGGGTAGCGAGTCTTAAAAAAAAGATACCTTTGCAGATGGAAAAAGTAAAATCTCACCACGACAAAATTTTGGGCGAAGCCCTGACCTTCGACGACGTTCTGCTCGTCCCTTCTTATTCCAATGTTTTACCGCGGGAAGTGGATATTTCCACGCAATTCACATCCGGCCTCCGGCTAAACGTGCCCATCGTTTCAGCGGCCATGGACACGGTGACCGAAGAAAAACTCGCCATTGCCATTGCCCGGCAGGGCGGCATCGGCATCGTCCACAAAAACATGACGATTGCCCAACAAGCCGAGCAGGTGCGCAAAGTCAAGCGCTCGGAGAGCGGGATGATCATAGACCCCATCACCATGCCGAGCAATGCCCTCGTCGGCGATGCGCTGGCTTTGATGAAACACTTCCACATCGGCGGCATCCCCATCGTGGATGAACAGGGCCGGCTCACCGGCATACTCACCAACCGCGACCTGCGCTTTGAAAAAGACATGAGCCGCCCCGTGGTTGAGGTGATGACCTCCAAAAACCTCATCACCGCACCCACAGGCACCGACTTAGATATGGCCCGCGATATTCTCCAAAAGTATAAAATCGAAAAACTCCCTGTGGTGGACGAACACCGCAAGCTCGTCGGCCTCATCACTTATAAAGACCTGATGAAGGTGGAAGATTACCCCAACTCCTGCAAAGACGGCTTCGGACGCCTCGTGGTTGGCGCCGCAGTGGGAGTCACCACGGATATGATGCAGCGGGTGGACGCCTTAGTCAGCGTGGCCGTGGACGTGGTGTGCATTGATACGGCGCACGGCCATTCGCAGGGTGTACTCAATGCCGTGGCAGCCGTTCGGAAAAAATACCCGCTCCTGCAAATTGTGGGCGGCAACGTGGCTACCGGCGAGGGTGCGCTGGCGCTCGTCAAAGCAGGTGTGAACGGGGTGAAAGTCGGCGTAGGGCCGGGCAGCATCTGCACCACCCGTGTCGTAGCCGGCGTAGGTGTGCCCCAATTGACGGCCATCCACGATGCTTATTCTGCTATAAAAGACACCGGCGTACCCGTTATTGGCGACGGGGGCATCCGCTATTCCGGCGACATCGTAAAAGCATTGGCCGCCGGCGCGAGTTCCATCATGGCAGGCGGCCTGTTTGCCGGGGTGGAAGAAGCACCTGGCGAGACCGTTCTTTATGAAGGCCGCAAATTCAAAGTGTATCGCGGCATGGGTTCCCTCGGTGCCATGGACCAAGGCTCCAAAGACCGCTACTTCCAGGACGTGGAGGACGATATAAAAAAACTCGTGCCCGAAGGCATCGAGGGCCGCGTATCCTTCAAAGGCTCGGTGGAGGAAGTGATGGTGCAATACCTCGGCGGCCTGCGCGCCGGCATGGGCTACTGCGGTGCAAAAACCATTGATAAACTAAAAAACGCCCACTTCGTAAAAATCTCCGGTGCCGGTGCGCAAGAGAGCCATCCGCACAATGTCACTATCACGAAGGAAGCGCCGAATTATAGTAGCAGGAGGTGATGGGGCG
>SCUG01000299.1 GCA_004297645.1 Saprospiraceae bacterium
CGCCTCCGGCGGTGCCGGGGGGAGGGGATATTGGGGGCTTCGCCCCCAAACCCCTAAGCCAGCGAAGCCAGCGCCAAATACCCGGAATGGACAAAACCTAACGCTCGATAGTATATAAGGCAATTCAACTCCATTAATCATGGTTGTTCCTTTCCCCGGCTGTTGCCGAGGTGGTCATGCAGGGAGAATTCGTATTGTGTCCTTGGCGGGCCGGGAGGATAGACGGGGTTGTCTGGGAAACCCTTCCGCTTCATCAACATTAGCGCCAATAGACGTACCGCATCGCAGAACTTGCTTTGAAAGAACGTGCTCCTTCTTTTCAGCCGAAAGGTATTGATACACCCTGACTACCCTCACCGAAAATGCATAAGTCTTTTCAACGATCGCATTTCCTTCTATTTTAAAAGAAATTGTTCCCCTCCAATTTCTACTTATACTTTGGAGCGGCAGGTTTTGCCGCTTCCGGCAGCCAAACCTATAAGGTTTCGAGATGGACAAAACCTACCGCTTCAAAGTATAATCATCCCTACTCCCGGCACAGAACTTCCTTGCCCATTGTTCATTTCTCATTGTTCATTGTTAAATCTTCCACCCCTCCCGGTATTCTCTTTTCACAAACCTGTTTGCTTCTTCGTAATTCGTCACGCGAACGTTTTCAGAATCCCATTCCAGGCGCAGGCGGCCGGGGTATTCGTAGGGCGCCCAGGAGTCCGGCGTTTTGCCCGGCAGCAGTTTTTTATAATCGTAACAGCGCACGGCCAAGTTGCCGATGAGCAGCGTTTCGGTCAGCGGCACGGCGTATTCGAAAGGCGAGGTAGCTTCGCCGTTGCCTTTGCAGGCTTCTGCCCAGATTTGCTGGTGCTCGCCTTTTACGCGCTGGAGCCAGGGCTTCGGGGCTTTGGCATCTTTCATCAGTTTTGTGGGCAGCAGGGTGGCTTTTTCACCAAAAATACCGCACATCATTTTGCCTTTAGAACCTTCAAACAGCACACCGCCGTCCCAACTGCCGAAGTCTTCATTCGGCCCCAACTCTTCGGGGCGCATCGGGCGGATGCCGCCGTCGTACCACCAAAGTTCGCAGGCGGGCATGTCTTCCCTGGCAGGGAATTGCATTTTCACCAAACTGGAAGGCGGGCAGCTATCGGGGAAGTTGGCTTCCACGAAGTCGCCGACCCACACGGTGGTGCAGCTTGCTTCCACCGAGGTAGGCGTGGTGAGTTTCAGGGCGCGGTAGGCCGGATCCACGAGGTGGCAGCCCATGTCGCCGAAGGCGCCGGTGCCGTATTCCCACCATCCCCGCCATTTGAAAGGCAGGTAGGCTGGGTGGTAGTCGCGGGTGGCAGCGGGGCCTTGCCAGAGGTCCCAATCGAGGGTCGGGGGCACCTGCACTTTTTCGGTGGGGGTGGGCACGCCCTGCGGCCACACCGGGCGGTTGGTCCACACGTGTACTTTGGTTACGCCGCCGATGATGCCCGATTGTATCCACTCCTGCGTGTCGCGGATGCAATCCATCGAAGAGCCTTGGTTGCCCATTTGGGTGACGACCTTGTGCTCTTTGGCGGCTTTCAGCAATTCCCGTGCTTCCCAGATGCTGTGGGTCAGCGGTTTTTCCACGTAAACGTGTTTGCCGGTTTTGATGGCGGCCATGGCGGCCACGGCGTGCGTATGGTCGGGCGTAGCGACGACGACGGCGTCAATGGATTTTTCCATGGTGGCCAACATCTTGCGGTAGTCCTTGAAACGGGGGACTTTTGGGAACTCCTCGTAAGCGTCTTTTGCGCGGGCGTCGTCCACGTCGCAAAAGGCGGCAATGTTTTCGTTTTTCTTCAGCGTATTCCAGTGGGAAGCGCCTCTGCCGCCAGCTCCGATAAAAGCGACGCTGAGCTTATCGCTTGGCGGCTGATAGCCTCTGCCGAGCACGTGGCGTGGCACGATGATGAAACCGGCAGCCGCCATGCCGGTAGCTTTGACAAATTCGCGGCGGGATTGACCTTTCTTTTTCTTGTTGGAAGACATAGTATTTAGTTTTGGCAAATTGAGTAACGTGTGCGAAATAACATGTTCTTTTTTTGTGGATTTGCCGCCGGAAAAAGAACCCTTGCTGTTTTTGGGCCGCCGGAGGCAGCCCCAAAACAACAACTTATTTTGAACACGTCACCAACGTTGAACGATGATGGCGCAGGGCCGGAGGCTAATGTAGATTTTTTTGGATAAAACGCGAGAATGATTTTCAAATCAAATGTACAGAACGCAGCGGCTTTCTATTTTTACTCCATGAACATGCCCCCCATTTCTGAATTTTTCAAAAGACTGCCGGTACGCTTGCTCGCTGCGACAGCACCGTTATTGCTTTCGCAAACCGCCATTGCCCAGTTTCATCTCAACGGTTCCGCACAGCAAGTCACCGATACCTGCTGGTCGCTCACACCTGCCCAAAATTTTCAGGCAGGCTCCATCTGGAACCTCGACAAAATCAACCTGAACAATTCCTTCCAGGTCATCATGCAACTTTCATTTGGCTGCCAGGATGACTTCGGCGCCGACGGCATCCTCTTCGGCTTTCAGCCGGTGAGCACCTCCATCGGCCAAACGGGCGAAGGCATGGGTTTTCAGGGCGTCAGTCCCTCGCTCGGCATCGAGTTTGACACCTGGCAAAATACCAACCTCAGCGACCCCTCTTTCGACCACGTCGCCATCAGCAAGAACGGCGTGCTCAACCACGCCTCCGCCAACAACCTCGCCGGGCCGGTGGCCGCCACCACTTCCACCTCCAACATCGAAGACTGCAAATTTCACGCACTGCGCGTCAACTGGGATGCCCTTACCCACACGCTGGAGGTTTGGTTCGATTGCAGCCTGCGCCTGACGTACGCCGGCGACATTGTCAACGACATCTTCGGCGGCGACCCCTGGGTGTTTTGGGGATTTACCGCCGCCACCGGCGGCGCAAACAATGTGCAGCAGGTCTGCCTGAGCTACACCACTTTCCTCGATGGATTCGAGGATGTTGTCATTTGCCCTGGCGGGCAATTTCAACTAAAAGTCAGCGGCGGCACTACCTACAACTGGACCCCCGCCGCCGGGCTGGACAACCCCCATATCCCCAACCCCATCGCCGCACCTGACGAAACTACGACCTACATCGTGGAAGTAACCGACGCCTGCAACAACCCCTTCTACGACAGCCTCACCGTCTTCATTGACGGCGACACGGTTTTTTTTGAATTGGGCATGGACACTTCCATTTGCGAAGGTCAAAGCCTGCATCTCGACGCCACCTCCACCGGCACCGATACCGTGACCTACCATTGGTCGAATGGTGCCGTGGCACCCACCATCAATGTGCTGCAAAGCGGCATTTACTCCGTCACCGTCACCGTGGATGAATACTGCGTGGCCGATGACCGGGTGGGCGTGACCGTCGTCCCGCTGCCGCGATTACGACCCGGCAGTGATACCACGCTCTGCCTCGAACAGACCCTGTTGCTCGACGCCTCGCAGGCCGTGGCCCAGGTTTATCTTTGGCAGGATGGCTCCACCGAACCCACCCATTTGGTAAATGCTCCGGGCGATTTCACCGTTATGGCCAGCAACGAATGCGGCGAGCGAAGCACCAGCTATTCGGTGGCTTACGAAGACTGCCGGCAGGTCTATTTCCCCAACGCCTTCTCGCCCAACGACGACGGCATCAACGACGTGTTCCTCCCCTTCGACGGTGGCGATGTGGCAGTGGTGCACTACTTCCGGGTTTTCGACCGCTGGGGCGGCGAGGTATTCGAGGCCACTGATTTCCGGCCTAACAACTTCGCCGCCGGGTGGGACGGCCGTGCCCGCGGCAAGCGGGCCAACCCCGGCGTGTACGTTTGGCTGGCAGAAGTGGAGTTCCGCGACGGAATGGTGGAAATGCGGGAGGGGGATGTGACGGTGGTGCGGTGAGGGGGGCGCATGGTTAAAATCAGCGCCCGTTCCAAAAAGCAGCGACCATTTTTCGCTCTGGCGCCAAGAGTTGGCGTGATTCCGTTTAGCCGGGTAAATAAAATGGCGTGAATGCGTTTAGGAACGTGCGCAAAATAAGATGTGTGTTTTTTCGGCGGCTTCGCCGCCGAAAAAACACACATCTTATTTCGAACACGTTACTTATACTTTTGAACGCCAGGTTTTGTCCATTTGACATTTGCTATTAAACTTTAGCCATCCGGGTAATCGGGATGCAGCCAGAACCAAATAGGCTTAGTACAAATAGTGAGGGCAATGAAT
>SCUG01000300.1 GCA_004297645.1 Saprospiraceae bacterium
CTTGCGCTCCATGCGCAAGGCCTTGCGGGCGTTGTCCTGAGAATCGAAGGGGAAACCGGAAGCAGGATATTCAGCAATCTGGTAATTGGCGGCATTGGTACCGTCGTCGTTTTTCACAAACCCATCGGGGTTGGCGGCGCGAGCTCTAATCAGGTTGATGTTATCGCGGGCGCCAGCCAGGTCATTGGTTTCAATCTGGCATTCAGCCATAAGAAGCACCACGTCGGCATAGCGAATGAGGCGGTAGCCGTTGGCCGTCCAGCCAGATGTCCAGTTACCTACTTCGGTGAGTTGCCCTTCCTGCGATTTTTTGTAAACCTGCTTTTTCGGGCTGTATGGCCCGGCGTAAGATTGGTCACGAATCCAATCAGAACCGGTATGGGGGCCCCAGTCAAGGTAGGGAATCCCGCGGCGGCCAACAGTCCAATCCAACCTCGGGTCGAGAGGGGTGGTACCATCTGGTGTAAACGGGTCTGTTGGGGCCAGTCCCTGGTCATTCAAGAGCGGAGCATTGTCGTAAGAATCATCCAGAATGGGCAGGCCATTCACGGTTTTGAAAGAGTTGACGAAGTCGAAGCTCGGCTGGAAGAAGCCGCAGCAGCCGCCCGGCGAACCGCCGTTCCCTTTGTAGGGGAAGTTGAGCACTTCGCCCCAGCCGCCGTTCCAGCCGCCGGAACCGTCATTAACGGAATACTGAACGGTGTAAATGGACTCTTTACCATTGCGGTTTGCAGCGTCGAAGACGTCGCCGTACCTGGCATCCAGGCCGATGGCATGACCATCGGGAGCCGTACCGGAGGACAATACCTCCTGAAGGAGAGGCATAGCCTTGGTGTAATCGTGATTCATTTGCATCAGTGCCTTGGCTTCCAGTACCTTGCACACCGTGCCATTGAAACGGCCAACCTGGTCCATTTGGTTGGGCAGTGTAGCGCCAGCTTCGAGGTCAGCGATGATTTTAGCCCGCACATCCTCCTGGTTGGTGACGGTAGTCAGGTCGGTTGTTTCATCCACATAAGGGATTTTCTCCCACATCCTCCAACCTTCGAAGTGGTAATAACCACGCAATGCCCTGGCTTGGTTTCTGAAAGAAGTAGCTTCCTCAGCGGTCACTGTTGCATTTGCTTCTGCAACAGCGAGGACCCTAAGTGCCTCGTTGACACGTGCAATGCCATCGAATACTGCCCCCCACTTGACATCCAGATAAGGATTGGTGGCAGTTTCAGAGTAAGTCTGTAAGGGATTGATATCCGGTTGGTCACCGGAGTCGGTACCCTTGTTGGCTTCCAATCCCCGGATGCTTCCAAATACCCAGTTGGAAGAGGCGGACTGCCAGCCAAACCCATTGCCGGACACACCATCTACCATAGCGTAGGCGCCAATCAGCAAGCTGTTCACGCCGTCTTTTGTGGCCAGCACCGTAGCATCAAGCTGGCCGTTAGGGGTTATCCTGAGAAAATCCTTTTTGCAAGAAAAAGGAAAGACGAGGATAAGGCCCAAAACGATAATTTTAATATTTGGTACTTTCATTTTTTGACAGTTTGAATTTGTTAAAGTTAAAATCCTACATGCAGGCCAACGAGGTACTGCTTGACTAAAGGATAGTTGCCTTGGTCAACGCCGAATGCTGCATCGCCGCCGTTGTTGACGTCAGGGTCTAAGCCAGAGTATTTTGTGGCAGTAAACAGATTCGTACCTTGGACGTACAACCTGACGCCACTCAATCCAATGCCTTTTACCACACTGTCGGGAATCGTGTAACCGATTTGCAGGTTCCTCAACCGAAGGAAGGAGCCATCTTCCACATAATAGCTCGTGGATTGCGTATTGGTAGAGAAGTTGGATTTATTGGAGGCTTTCGGCGTAGTACCATTCGGATTGTCAGTTGACCAACTGTTGTACAACAAATCCGTACTCTTTTGGCCTTGAAAAGACGGCCAGAAATCAATCCACCACTTGTTGTAGTTGAAGATTTCGTTGCCTTGAGAACCGAAAAAGAAGGCAGATAAGTCAAAATTCTTGTAATTCAGGCCTAAGTTCAGGCCATAGGTGAAGTCGGGATTCGGGTTGCCGATAAATACGCGGTCATCTGGTGTAATTTCACCGTCGCCATTGGTATCAGCGTATTTGAAAAATCCCGCTTCGGCACCATCCTGAATTGGAGAAGCATCTACATCAGCCTGGCTTTGGAAAAGTCCGAGTACGTTGTATCCGTAAAACTCGGAGATTGAGTGGCCAACTTCGTTCCTGTTGAAAGCTCCAATTCTGTTGTCACCAGCATTGGGGCTAAAAAAGTCAATATCATCAGTGTATTTCACGATTTCGTTGTTGTAAGTCGTGAAGGTAACGGTGGCGTCGAAGCCCAGATCCGGAGTAATATCCGTCCGGTAATCAAGCTGAAGGTCAATACCTGTATTTTTTAATTCACCGACGTTGCGTGCAGGTGCGTCAACTGCACCATAAAGGGCATCAAGTGGTACTACAACCAAGAGGTCGGAAGATGATTTTTTGTACCAGTCGAAGGAGAGCTGGAGTTTGCTGTTGAACATACTTGCATCGAACCCGATATTGGTTGTTGTTTGGGTTTCCCATTTAGTATCTATGTTGCCAAGCCGTGTGGGCCTGAAACCTTGCAGGGAAGAGTTTCCTGTACCATTCAAGTCGTAATTGGAAGTGTTGGCACTTCCGCCGAACAGACTGAATTGGTTGGATGGGTCAACAGGCAATTGGTTACCCATAGTGCCATAGCCACCCCGGATTTTCAAATCAGTGAGCGCCCCGCCAGTTCCCATGAATTCGCTGACCCGTACACCTGCTGACACAGACGGGAAGGTAGCATACTTATTGGCTTCGCTAAACCGGGAGGAGCCATCCCTCCTGACAGTAGCGCTCAGATAATAAGTGTTATCGAAGTTGTAATCTGCTCTCAGGAAAGTGGAGGCAAGAGTAGTCGGTGTATCAAAGTTGGAATTGCCGTCGACAAGAGTTGCCCCATTGCTCACCGTCCTGAATGAGAAGGCGTCTGAAAAATAACCCGCCCTCAGAGCAGAAACGCCCCTGCTCATTCCAAACTTGACAGCTTCGTAACCAGCGACAGCCAGCAGTGTGTGTGCACCAAAGTTTTGATTGAATGTAAGGGTGTTTGTCCATACCCAATCGGTATTATACCAGGCGTTTTCGCTATAAGAAGGAGTGGCTGTATTTTCTGCACTTTCATAAGTTGAACTTGTCCAATCGGTGCCATATCCGCTTTGATAGGTTCCCCCGAAGGTGGTCCTTGCATTCAGGCCTTTGAAGATTTCTAAATCCAGAAAAGTAGAACCTAACACGCGAACATCGGAGCCTCTATCATTCTGATTGCGCAACTGAGTAGCGTAAACGTTGCTGCCGTTGCCCAGCCTCGGCGCTATGCCTGTTCCTCCAAATTCACCCGGCACAAACTCGTGAGCAGTCCCTGAAATAGGCGTGGTGATGAGGTGAGGAATAATCGGCTGGGTGCGGTAAATACCCATAGCCACAGGGCTTGCTTCCTGCCCATTCCCGCTGATGCCATTGCCTTTTCGGCCGGTAACGGTGAGGTTTTCACCGAGCCGCAGACGCCCATTGGCAACCTTGAATTCGGAATTGATACGAGCAGAATACCGCTGTGAGAAGTTTTTAATCACGATACCTTCCTGGTCAAAGAAGTTGAAACCGGCATAAAAGGTGGCATTTTCATTTCCACCGGAAAAGGAAACATCGTGATTGGTGAGCAGAGCATTGTCGGTAAGCACATCCCACCAATCTGTATCTGCTGCCCATGCTGGCAGTGTGGGATTAGCATTCGAGCTTGGCCCATAGATGGGGTGTGTTTCCACTGTACCATCGTTTCTGTAAACTAACCACTGCAAGTCGGCATATTCCTGTGTGTTCAATAGGTGGGAGTCACCGCTGCCAGGATCCTGGTAGCCAACATACATGTCGTAGTTGACTTTCACACCGGAGTTTTGTCCCGCTTTCGTGGTGATAAGGATAACTCCGTTGGCGGCGCGGGAACCATAGATAGAGGCCGCACCAGCGTCTTTCAATACAGACATTTTTGCAATGTCATTCGGGTTCAGTGTGGAAATATCCTGGGTGGGAACGCCATCCACGACGTAGAGCGGGTCGTTGTCGCCTGAGAGAGAGGCAAAGCCCCTGATTCTCACTTTGGCGACGCTGCCCGGGCGGCCGTCGCCGCTCACCGTAACACCAGACACCCGCCCTTGTAGCTGGGTGGTGACGTTGCTGCTGGGTACTTTGATGAGGTCATCGGTGTTCACTACACCTACGGCGCCCGTCAAATCCCTTTTCTGTTGTGCGGTGTAGCCTGTCACTACAATCTCGGACAATAGCGTAGCGCTTTCTGTCAGCGTGACATTAATCACGCTAAGTCCCGCTACGCTGATTTCCTGTGTTTCGTAGCCCGTGTAGGAAACAACGAGCGTCGCATCGTTGGTAGATACCCGCAGGGAGAAATTACCATCAATGTCGGTAACTGTTCCCTCGGAGGTACCTTTTACGAGCAACGTCGCTCCAATGAGCGGTGTTCCGTCAGAGCCTGAAGTTACCTTGCCTGTCACGGTTTTCTGTGCGAACGAAACCGTTGCACTTACCATGAACATCAAGGTCATTAGTGAGAGCAAATAGATTTGTTTCATAATTACCATTTAAAGTATTAAAGTTGATTAAGAATCCGAAGTTGTTTTAGAGTGGCCGGGGTCAATGGTACTAAACTAAAGAGGCAAAAAGTTCAACTCAAACTTCAACATAGGGATGACCCTGGATAGGCGTTAACAAAAAAGTCGCAGGTTCTAATTAATGGTTAAGGCAAGAATGTAGCCGGGCGCTAATGTAATCGTTATTTTAGTACGCAAGAAAAAAATTCTGGAAAAATTTCTTCGGGAGCGTAATGAGCGCCAATAAAACTGCATTTGCCGGAACGGGCAGAAT
>SCUG01000301.1 GCA_004297645.1 Saprospiraceae bacterium
AACTCCCAGTGCACGGCCTTGCCGTCCGCCACTTCGAGGCGGCAAAGCGCAAGGTCAAGCCCGTCTAACGAGCTTCCCGACATCAGACCGAGTGAGCGATAGAGGTTCATTTACTGTTTCAATGTTTCAACATATTCAGCCACGGCTCTTATTTTTTCTTCACTCAGCAGCCCTTTGAATGGCGTCATGAGTTTTCTGCCATCGGTAATGACCTTCACGCGTTCTTCAAGCGGTAGCGTTGATTTGGTCAGGTCGAAAGCTCCGCTACCACCCATGACGCCATAGAGGCCGTGGCAGGCAATGCAATAGTCTTTGTAAATGCTTTTACCATCCACTGTAGGGGTAGATGCCGAGGCAGTATTCCGCTGCTCGGCGTAAGAACCACACGCCACCAGAAAGGCGGCGAGAAAATAAAAAACGATAATTTTTTTCATGCTGAGATATAATTGGTTTTTGCGGGGTGCAAGATAAGAACTTGATGGATTGCAGTCTCGCACATTTAGTGTTCATTTCAGATTATGGTCGAACCAAATCACGCCAAGCTGCTGGTAACGCCCCGATGTGAGGTGGAGGCTTATACTCCCAGTAAGTCCTGCAAGTCTTCGATTTGGCGGTATATGATGCCCTTCCTGCTGAACTGAGGTTTTAGGTCGAAAAAGCTGTCGGGGCCGGCTTGGTGTAAGCGCTCAAACACTCGTTTGGAGGGCTTGTGGTTCTAAATCCTCATGTTGGGACAGTAGCCCGTGCAAGCTATATAGCAGCGGAGGCAGGTTTCGTCAAAAACCACGAGTTTGGCAAGTTGCGACACAGCCTCTTCAGTGAGGTTCCCGGCCTTTTCCATGCTTTTCGAAAGGTTCAGATGCACAGGCCCCGGCTGCATGATGGTTATTATGTGAAGGAGTGGCTTCATTGGATGCGATGACGAAAAAAAATGAGCGGCAGGCGTACTGCCGGCCGCTCATTGTCAGGTATTCAAGAGGATTATTTTTGAGCCAGTTTCGCAGCCTCTTCTGGCCAGGGGCCTGGGTTGCGGTACTTGCTCATGTTGTTCTTCCGCAATAGTTCGCGGATGTGCTCAACGGGCGTTGCAGCCAAAATGGCAAAGGTGCTAATGCCATTTTTGATAAGCATGGCGGCTACCTTATCGCCCAATCTGTTGATGCGGGTTAGGTCATCACCGCCGGCCGGAGCCTTGAGTGGCCTTCCCGCTTTCTTTGTGGGAGCGGTGGAAGTGATGGCTTTAAGTGGCCGTCCAGAGCCTTTTCCTGTAGTTTTTTTAGTTGTTGCCGCAGCGGTTGAACGAGGGCGCCCCGAGTTTTTCCCCGTGGTTTTTTTCTCATCTGGGGCGGTAGCTTTGGGTGGCCGTCCGGGACCTCTGCCTGTTGCCTTTTTGGTGGTTGCTTTCTTTATGCGAGGGCCTCCCGGCTTTTTCGCTGCTACTTTTTTCGTATGTGCAGCTTGTGGTGCTTCGACCGGAGGTGCGGCTGCCAGTTTCGCAGCCTCTACCGGCCAGGGGGTTGGGTTGCGGTACTTGCTCATGTTGTTCTTCCGCAATAGTTCGCGGATGTGCTCAACGGGCGTGGAAGCCAAACCGGCAAATGTGCTGATGCCATTTTTGATAAGCATGGCGGCTACCTTATCGCCCAATCTGTTGATGCGGGTTAGGTTGTCACCGGTGGTTACTTTGCGGAGGCGGCCTGCACTTTTTTGGGGAGCTGTGGGAGTGGCGGCAGATTTAGTTGGCCGTCCAGGTCTTCTGCCCGTGGATTTTTTCGCTGTTACAGCAGCCGTGGAGAGGCGAGGCCGTCCCGGTTTCTTTATTGGAGCGACGGCAGCGTTGGCGTTGCGTGGCCGTCCGGGGCGTTTCTGTGTGCTTTTTTCTGCTGCGGCCGGAGGCGTTGGTACCTTTGGTTTTTTAATTTTCGGAAGAGGTGTGGAGGGAGGCGTTGCTTTTTGCAATTTATCCGCTTTCTTCGTTTTTTTTGCAGCGGTTTTTAAAGCAGCCTTCGTTTCCTGTTCCATTAATTCAGCTTGCTTCAAGGCTCTTTTAAAGGGTTTTAAATGTGCCTTCAATGCTTTCAGTTGCGCACGATAGGCTTCCCTTGCCTGTTTTTTTGCTTGCTTTGCAATAGCAAGAGTTGCTTTCCTCTGCTCTAATTCTTTTTGTATGTTCTTCATGTTTAAAAGTTTTGAAAAAAGTATCCCCTCATAAATAAATGGGAACGCCCCCAAAACGCCCGGTTCCTTCGAGCGGCAGGGTTTTGAACCCTGCATTTCCGAACCGGAATCGCAGGGTTCAAAACCCTGCCGCTCGAAGCGTTACCATTATTTTTTGAACGGTTACTGAAAAAAAAACCGGCTATTGAATCCCATTTAAAAAAAAAGCTTATGGGGGAATATTTGCCTGCAATTACGAAAACCCGGATTGAGGATATCAGGAACAAAGCAATGGTATTTTTCAAAGAAAAACGGGCTGCAATAATTGTAATATTTCGGGATTAAAATGGGCACAGATGCAATGGGGTAATAGCGGGGTGCAGCAAATATATAGTTTTTGGAACGAGTTGGAAAACACGCAATTAAGATAGTTGTTCTCCAGATGCTATTCCATCATTTCGCCGGGGGGCAAAAGTAGACTCGCCAGAATATTTTCTCAACAATTATTACATGACATTTTTAGAAAGGTTAAGTTACGTTTTTATGCTTGTTTTATTGGCGGTGGTCAATGCCCATTCGCAAAAAAGCCAAATCAATTTTCAGCAGTCGCCTGAATGGCAAGAGGTATTGAAACAGGCCCGGAAAGACCATAAATTTATATTTCTAGACGGCTATACCACCTGGTGTGACCCCTGTAAAAGAATGGACCGGGAGGTTTTTACGCGGCCTGCCGAAGCGCTATTTTTCAACGAAAAATTCATCAACGTAAAATACGATTTGGAGGAAGGCGGCGGAGCCATGCTAAAGCGGCAATATGGTATAGCCGCATTCCCTACCTATCTTTTTATCAATAGCGACGGGCAGGTATTGCACCGCATTGTGGGGGCATATTTTGGTGAAGAGGAATTTATGAATTATGCCAAAATGGTGCTTACGTACAATGGCTATTTTGCCGCACTCGAAAAACGCTACTACGATGGCGAACGCAACCCGAAACTCATGTTTGAATACTTGACGGCCCTGCGCCTTGCAGGCGAACAAAAAAGAGAGCGGGAACTCGCTGATGGTATTTTGAAACACATGTCCAAAGACCACTTTATGGATCCCGGTTATTGGGCTATTATCAATCAATATCTGGAGGATCCCGCATCGCAATTATTCTATACATTATTAGAGAACAAGGCGGAAATATCCGCAGCTATCGGGGCCGGTAAAACCGAAGCCAAAATATTCGAAGTATTCGATGCGCAAATTCGCAGAAATGCCTGGTTCCTTCCAGAAGACGGAGAAGATTTTGACGAAGAAAAAGAAGAAGAATTTATCGGGCTGTTGCGAAATGGTGAGTTTTCGCGGAGCAATGAACTGCTGGCCCGTGCA
>SCUG01000302.1 GCA_004297645.1 Saprospiraceae bacterium
GCTCTTCCGATCTGGTCGTGCTATTGAATGCAAGCGTCATGGCTTTAGATTTTGATGAATAAAAACAGGGGCTAAACCCTGGAGTTGGCATCGCATTCAGGAGGTACCGGTACTGACTTGATGTGATATTTTGAAGATGCGGCGTGCCTTGTCTTTGGCGCAGGCCGGAGCGAGATTTAATGGCAAAGCGGCAGGTCCTCCATTTTTTCGTAAAAGAAAAAATCGCCCGGCAGGTGAAAATTCAAGCCGCGGAACAGGAACAAGAGGGCGAAAAAGAGGAGGAAGGCTGGATATAGTTTTCTCAAAAAATTGCGGACTCGCAAGCTGGCGAAGTTTCCGGCGAAGCCGGTGAGCAGCATGATGGGAATGGTGCCGGTACCAAACAGCGCCATGTAGGCCATGCCGGAAGGTACGCTCCCTGTGCTCAACGCCCCGAACACGGCCATATAAACGAGGCCGCACGGGAGGAGGCCGTTGAGCACGCCGATGCCGAAAGCCGCAGATTTTCCGCGCATTTTCACAAGCCGCCCCAGCGCCGATTTTAAATAAAAAATCAGGCGGTTGACGCCGGGAAGGTGCAACAGCCGGGTTTCCACGTTGATGGAAAATGCAGCGATGACGAGCAGTGCCACACCCATCGCTATGGACATGCCTTTTTGGAATCCCGCCAAAAAAAGGCCCCGCCCCAGCAGCCCGATAATAGCCCCCAACACACTGTAAGTCACCACGCGCCCAAAGTTGTACAATAGCGCATTGCCAAGTGCAAAGCGGCGGTCTTGCCCGGCCACGGCAAGAGCAATCGGCCCACACATTCCCACGCAGTGAAGGCCGCCGAATAATCCGATGGTGAAGGCGGTCCAGAGAAACATATTCAGTACTTAGGTTGAGTTGACTCTAAAATCTTTTTAGCCAGCAAAGTGCTCGCCCCTACCCCAAAAATAACAATCGTCAGGGAACTGGCGGGCATCAGGATGGCGGCCACCACCGGCGACAGCTTGCCCTGCACGGCAAAGCTCAAACCGATGACGTTGTAGATGGCGGCGAGACCCCAGGCAGCGTAAACTACACGGATGCCCGCCCGCGAGAAATTGAGGAACTGAGGCAGGTTGCCGAATTGCCGTTCGTCGAGGATGGCATCGCAGGCCGGGGTGAAATTGTTGGTGCCACCTGCCACGACTATCCCGGCGTCACTTTGGCTCAAAGCACCGGCGTCGTTCAGGCCATCGCCCACCATCAGCACCCTTTCGCCGCTGGACTGAAGCTCCCGCACAAACGCCAGCTTGTCTTTTGGGCTTTGGTTAAAACGAAGGCTATCACTGCCCGCTACGCCGCTGAGCATCTTTTCCAAATAGGGCCGTTCCTGTTCATTATCGCCAGACAGCAGGTAAATCCTGGTGCGCTGCCCGAACCAGCGCAGCAAGCTCCAGGTGTCTGCACGGTAATAGTTGTGCAGTTGGAATGCACCTTTAACTTCGCCGCCGATGGCGATGTAAATGGTTCCTTGGGGTGTGCTGTCCGCTACGCCAACAAATTCGGCGGAGCCAATTTTCAAGCTGCTGCTCCCTACGCTGCCCGACATGCCCCGGCCCACCTCTTCCCGGAAATCATGGACTTCTCCGGTAGCTATTATTTTTTCAAAAAAATGCACCAACAGACGGCTAAGCGGGTGCATGGACTGGCTGGCCAGCGCTTTTATCTCGCCCTGTTCTTGCAGGGTTAGTACCATGCCGTTGTATTCGAGGGCGTTGCCCGATGCTAAGGTCAGCGTCCCCGTTTTATCGAAAACGACTGCGGTGATAGCGTGCAATGCCTCCACGACGCTTGTGTTTTTCAAATAAAATCCGTGCTTGGAAAGAATGCGTACAGTGTTGCCGAGCGTGAACGGGATGTTCAACGCAACGGCGCACGGGCAGGCGATGATGAGCACTGCGGTGAAAGCCGAGAAAGCGATTTTTGCATCGCGGGGCAACCAGAAAATCAGCG
>SCUG01000303.1 GCA_004297645.1 Saprospiraceae bacterium
TTCATTGCCCTCACTATTTGTACTAAGCCTATTTGGTACTGGCTGCATCCCGATTACCCAGATGGCTAAAGTTGAATAGCAAATGTCAAATGGACAAAACCTGGCGTTCAAAAGTATAACTTTATATACTCGTGGAAAAATCAGACTTTCGGGCCAGTTCTCACACTCAACTGTTGACTTATGAAAAAGTTATTCTTTGCCATTTTTGTGCTTCTCCGTGTTGTAGGATGGGCGCAGACAACGGACGAAAGAGCTGCCGTCATCGCCACTATCCAGCAAATGTTCGACGGTATGCGGGCCGGAGACAGCGCCGCGGTACATGCCGCATTCGACCCATCAGCCCAACTCCAAACGATATTTGTGCTGCGGAGCGGCACTCCCCTGCTTTCGGGGGAAGGCATTGGCAATTTTATCACGGCCGTTGGTACCCCGCACGAAAAGGTGTTCGACGAGCGCATCTGGAGCTACGATGTCCGCATTGACGGGAACCTCGCCACCGCCTGGACGGAATACACCTTCTTTTTGGGTGAGAACATGAGCCACTGCGGCGTCAACGCCATTCAGCTTTTCAAATCCGCCGAAGGCGGATGGAAAATCATCCACATCACCGACACCCGCCGCCGGGAAGGCTGCCGCACCGAACCTTACAACGACAAAACTGCCATCAACGAAATGCTCGACGCCTGGCACCATGCCGCCGCCGTGGCTGATGAAGATGCCTTCTTCGGCAGCATGACCGCCGATGCCACCTACCTCGGCACCGACGCCACCGAACGCTGGCTCCGGGACGACATGAAGGCTTGGTCAGCCAAATATTTCGAGCGGGAGAGCGCCTGGGCTTTCACGCCCAAAAACCGGCAGGTCTATCTCTCTGCCGATGGCCGCATGGCCTGGTTCGAGGAACTTTTGGACACCTGGATGGGCGCCTGCCGCGGCTCCGGCGTTTTGCAAAAAACCGCCGAAGGCTGGAAAATCAGACATTACAACCTCGCCGTCACCGTGCCGAACGAGGTCATCAAAGGCTTCATCGAATTGGTGAAAAATGCAACGGAAAAGAAATGACTCATGGCTTCATTGACTCATTGTTTTTTGACAATGAAGCCATGAGGCCATGAAACAGTGAAACAATGGAATTCAACATCCTCACGTTGTTAGGCCTGCTTGCGGCCACGCTGACCACCGGCGCATTAGTGCCCCAAACCGTCAAGACCTGGAAGACAAAGTCGGCGGGCGACCTGTCGCTGTACATGTACCTGATGATGACTGCTGGCATCATTATCTGGTTGGTGTACGGGTGGCTGCGCCAAGATATTCCACTCATTTTGGCTAATGGCATCGGGTTTTGCTTCGCAGCTACCATTCTGTATTTTAAAATAAAAGAAATTTTGGCAGGAAAGAAGTAAATCGGACAATTGACGGCATGCAAAAGGGCAAACCGTATTTTTCAAATCCCTATCTTTGGCTGTCGTTAGTTTTTCTTTTCAGAAACTTCAACCGCGTAATCCTTATTATTTATGAAAAAGATAGTACCCATCGTCGTTTTAGCGCTTGCCACAAGCGGCCTTTGTGCGCAAATTACCGTCACCAACGCGACCTTCCCCGCCGCTGGCGATACCTTGAGAGTGGCCATTGACAACACGCCCGGCGGCATCACCATTACCGCCCCCGGTGGCAACTACCAGTGGGATTTCAGCGGCCTCGAAGCGAGCACAACTCAGCAGTTGGTTTACCGCCCGGCCAGTGAAGGTAGCGTGGTGGTTGCGGGAGCCGAGTTGTTTGCAGCGCTTGGCGGCAGCAACACGGAAGGTTATTACAACGTGACCGCCACTACTTTTGAATGGCTGGCATTCCAGGGGCCAGCCCCCGGAGGGCTAAATATCCCAACGTTGATGAAATTCAACCCGCCGCTCGTCGAGCGCAGAGCGCCGATGGCATTTTTCGACATCAACCAGGTTACGTCGAATCTGACCCTGCCCTTTTCATCCGACGTCATTCCGGATACTATTCTCCAAAACCTGCCGATAGTGCCCGATTCGATTCGCTTCCGGATTACTTCTCAGCGCCTCGACGTAGTGGATGCCTGGGGCAATTTGACGATCCCCGGCGGCTCCTACGACGTACTGCGAGAAAAACGCACCGAATACCGGTCAACGGCGATGGACGTAAAGGTGCCTATCCTCGGCTGGATAGACTTGTCGACTATTGGCAACATCCCCGGCCTTAACATGGGCACTGACACCATCCTCACTTACAATTTTTTTAGCAACGTAGCGAAAGAACCCATCGCCATAGTGACGATGGACAACCAGCAAGCGAACGCCACGCAGGTGACCTTTAAAAACACCGGCCTTGTGAACGCCGCCGGAGATGTCGCTTCGCCGCAGCCTGCCGTGACGGTTTCGCCAAATCCTGTTGCAGGCGAGGCGAATTTCGAGTTGAAAAACATGA
Source organism: Saprospiraceae bacterium (assembly GCA_004297645.1). Lineage (GTDB taxonomy): Bacteria > Bacteroidota > Bacteroidia > Chitinophagales > Saprospiraceae > UBA6168. Next base: position 2,449 of record SCUG01000303.1, read on the forward strand.
CTCCCGGCGACTACTCGCTGCAATTGTTCACGGCGCAGGGGAGGCTGGTTTTGGTAAAACGCTTTAAGCTATCCGGCGCTCACTCGGAGCGGGTGGAGTTGGGGAACCTGCCTCCGGGGCTGTATTCTTATGGCATTTTCGACGGGCAGAAAAAGCAGCTCGCGGGCGGGAAGCTGATAAAAACGGAGTAGGATGTTCAACGCTCAAAAAAAGAAGGAACGCACCGAGCACCTGCGCGGCATCGCCGGTGACCTCGGCATGGACTTTCAAGAAAAAGACGAGTGGGGCACGAAGGCGCTGCTGAAAGGATTCAATCTTTTTCGCAAAGGGCACAGCCGGAAAATCACCAATATTTTGCAAAAAACATCGGGCTTGCTGGAGGAAAAGATTTGCATCATGGACTACCAGTACACGATAACCGCCAACAATTACTCCAAGACTTTTTACCAAACAGCGTTTTTCCTCCAGTCGAAGCAGCTTGCCCTGCCGGAAATGCTGCTCAAACCCGAACATTTTTTTCATAAAATCGGCGCCTGGCTCGGCATGCAGGACATAGACTTCGCAGAACAGCCCGAATTTTCCGAAAAATTCCTCCTCCAGGGCGACGACGAGCCTCGCATCAGGCAGCTGATGAAAGAAGAAATCATGCGCTTTTTTCTCGTCGAGCGGGAATGGTGTATGGAAAGCGTGGGATACTTTCTTATTTTTTACAAAGAAAAATCCTTAGCGCCTCCTGCCTACATCAAGACGCTTTACCAAAAAGGCTTATCGCTTTACGAGCACCTAAAATCGGATGAACCCTGGTGAACGCTTGAGCCTTTTCAAACCATACATCCATGAAAAATCAAGTCTGTTGGGTTATGCTTTTTAGCCTTTTTGCAACGGGCTGCTTCTATGGGCAACCCATTTCAAAAACACCACCTGCAAACAACAATACTTACGAGGTGGAATACCTTTTTGAACATGCAGGCTGCAAGGTTTACCGGTTTCACGACATGGGGCATTACGTGTATTTCACCAATTGCCAGGGCGAAACCGTCTCCTATCCAGACAGCACGAGCATCATTCAAAACAGGATTGAAAAAAACTAGAACAGAACTGCATGTGTACCGTCACCTACATCGCACAACCCGGCGGCAACTTCATCCTCACCTCCAACCGGGATGAAAACGCTGCCCGCTCGCCACAGCACCTCACGCTGACGGAATACGGGGACGTGCCACTGATTTTCCCCAGAGACACCGCTGCCGGCGGCTCTTGGATTGCTGCCTCCGCCAGCAACCGGGTGGTCTGCCTGCTCAATGGCGCTTTTGTGAAGCACCGGCATACACCACCCTACAAAAAAAGCCGCGGCCTCATGGTCATGGAGTTTTTCGCACATCCCTCTGCCTCTGTTTTTTTTGAAAAATACGACCTCGATGGCATGGAGCCTTTCACACTCGTGGTCGTGGACGATGGCCGCCTGTATGAGCTGCGGTGGGACGGGCAGCAGTCCTTCATCAAGCCTTTGGATGCCTCCGGCAAGTACATCTGGTCGTCGGCCACGCTCTACCCGCCGGAGATTCAGAAGTGGCGCAACGGCTGGTTCCGCGATTGGCTGAAAGACCGCCGGGATTTCAGCCTCGACGCCATCCAGCAGTTTCACCGGAGCGGTGGGGCAGGTGACACCGAGAATGGATTCGTCATGAACCGCCATGGCAAAGTGCAAACGGTGAGCATCACCAATTTGGTGAAAAGCGATTTGAGCATCGAGATGATTTACGACGACCTGCTGCGCCAAACTGTGAAGCGGGGGAATATACCGCTGCACCAGCCCTCCTCCTCAGTTCAATAATCTCCTGCAACTCATTATCGCTCTGCATAGGCCGATGCGCAAACAAGCCCTATGGTTCCCAATACCACGGCCTCGTGAGCGAACTCATCGGAATGTCTGCACAGGCCCGGCACTCCGAGGATTGAGGGCGGATGCCCCAATAATGGCAACCTGGGTCAACGTAAACTCCCAATGAAATGACATCAAAAAACTGCCGTCTGTAGGACACGCCCGCCACGGAGAAGTACCCCAAAATCTGGTCGTTGGGGGCGGCGGGGTTGTAGAGATTGCCCTTCACCGTGCCGGGTGGCGGGTCGAAGAGGCTGCCGTCAATGTTCACGATGTCCCGAACGTTTTCCCAATAGTCGTACTCCTCCTCGCTGATGGCGTATTGGAACAGGTGAAAACAGTACATGAAGGCAAAGCGGTAATTGTAGCTCGTGGTGAGGAATGGCTCATTGGTGAGCAGCCCGCCCGCCAGGTCGTGGGTGTCGAAAATCTTGATGTTGTTGATGTCAACATTGTTTTTGACGTAGCAAATCTTGTTATTGAGCGGGTTGGGGTAGTTTTCCCAAAACTGGTACTCGCCCATCGCCCGCCAGCGCAGGTAGGGGCGCTGCGCCAAGCCCGGCACCTCGGTGTTCATTTCCAGCGATAACTTGTCGGATTTGATAGGCCTGCCTGACGGGCTGAGGGTCACTTCTTCAATGACCCTGCCGGTGGCAGGCAACAGGGGCGGGGATTTTTGCAGCACGGCGGGGCGGCTGAGGATGGTCTTCCCATCCGCAGTTTTCACCTCCACGTGGTAGGCTTTGCCCACTTCTCCCTGCATTTCACGGGAATAGATGCCAGCGGCGGTTTCCGTGAAATCGAAACTGCCCCCGGCATCGTCCAGCACCCGGACGGTGGCGCCCGTCACCGGCGTCATGACGTTGTCGGTGCTCACGCTGCCAATGATGGCGCTGTGGTTGACTTTGATGGTGTACTCCTGCAAGCTATCAGCGATGAGGCCGTCCACCACGAGGCGTTGCTGGTCATTGCCAATGTTCAGTTTTATCTCGTCAATGCAGCTTGCCAGCAGGAGGCAAGGGAGAAGAAGGAAGGCAAAGTCTTTTATTTTTATTTTCATATTGTTTTAAACGCCGGCAGGGTTTCAAACCCTGCCGGCGTTCGACCCTGCCGGCGTTGAAGTCGTCAAAACTTAAAATCATACGTCACCGCCGGAAACATTGTGCCCAGCACCGCCACCCGGTAAGCCGTCACGCTCTGGAACGGACTCTGGCGGAAGAACACCGAAAACGCATTTTTCCTAAAATACAAGTTGTAAATGGAAAGCGTCAGGCTATTGCGCCAGCGGCTTTTTTTGCCCCAGGGGCCAACGGTGTACGCCACGTCGAGGCGGTGGTAATCGGGGATGCGGAACTGGTTGCGCTGCGAATAAACGGGGATGGTCAGTACGTTGCTGTTCGAAAACACACTGACAGGCGCCGTAGTGGGCCTGCCGGTGCTGTACGTAAAATTGACCGAGAGGCTGCTCGCCGGTTTTATCTGGAAGAAATAGTTCAGGTTCAGGCTGTGCGGCTTGTCGTAGTTGGACGGGTACCAATCCCCGCTGCTCACCGATTCCTGCGTCGCCGTTGCCTCGACCCGGCGCAAGGTGCGTGAAAAAGTGTAGTTGACCTCGAACCTGTGCTGCCCGTAGGCTTTGTTGAAATACAGCTCCAAGCCATACGCCTTGCCAATGCCCGTGAGCAGTTCCGTTTCGATATGGTGGTTGAGCAGCAGTTTGGCAAAGTCCTTATAATCTATGAGCTGGTCAATCTTCCGGTAAAAAAGCGTCAGGTAGGATTGCACCGTGTTTTGCCTGAAATTCTGGTAGAACCCGATGGAAAAATTGCCGGCATGTTGCGGCTTGACGTGGTAGTTCGACAACTGCCAGATGTCAATCGGCGTGGCGGAGGCGGTGTTGGAAATCTGGCTGAAAAACTGGTACGAGCGGTTGTAGCCCAGCTTCACCGAGCTTGCCTTGCCGAGACTGACCCGCAGCGACAAGCGAGGCTCAAGTCCCGAATATCCCGCCGTTTTTTCGCCTTCGGCAAATTGGAGGCTGCCGGCGATGGTGCGCTCCGTTTTCGGCACGCCCTCCTCGTAAAGCAGCACCCGCTCAGGCCCCAGGTTTTTAAAAATGGTATATCGGACGCCCGCCATCAGCTCGATTTTTTTGCTCACCGTCCATTGGTTGTGGAAGAAAAAACTCGTCTCGTTGCCCTGCTCGTCCGGCAGCACGTCGGGCCGTACGATGGAGCTGTCCGTGGAAGGTTCCAACTTTCCCGGCGATACGTTGTAGCGGCTTTGCTCCGCGCCAAGCTCCATTTGGTAAGTGCTTACAGGCTGGAAAAAACCGCTCACCCCGCCCCGCAGAAACTTGATTTTATTGGTAAACTCAGATTGGTCGTTGCCCTTCACGTCGAAGAGGTTGCTCTGGTACTGCCCGGCGTTCGCCGTTGCCGTGAGGTTGATTTTCCTGCCCACCAACTGCCGCAGGTAAACCGAGCCGCTCGACGTGGCGTACTCGAACTTCACCTCGTTGGCAAATTGAAAATCGTCGTGGGTGTTGAACGCCGTGAAGCCAATCTTGGTCGTCTCCGTGAGGCGGGCGTCTGCCTTTGCCGTCAGGTCATAGAAAAATGCCTGGCTCTTGCGCAGGTCCACGTTCCTGGATTTCTGCAAAATCCAGTCAACATAGCTCGCCCTCGCCCCGGCGATAAACGAAGCTTTGTTTTTGACGATAGGCCCCTCCAGCACGAGCCGGGAAGAAGCAATGCCCACGCCACCCTTCACCGAAAACTGCTGGTCGTTGCCCTCGCGCAGCTTCACGTCCAGCACCGACGACAGCCGCCCGCCGTACTTCGCCGGCACGCCACCTTTGTAGAGCGTGACCCCCTGCACCATGTCCGGGTGGAAAAGCGAGAAAAAACCGAGCGCATGCACGGGGTTGAACACTAAGTTGCCGTCCATCAAAATAAGGTTCTCGTCGGTGTTGCCGCCGCGCACGTTGAAGCCCGAAGCCCCCTCGCCAGCGCTCGTCACCCCGGTGACGGATTGCAGGCTGCGCAGCACGTCCGTTTCCCCCAAAAACTTCGCCTGCCGCTCCAGCTTTGAGTCCCCTCCGAAAAGGGGGGTAAAAAAAAGTTCATTGAAATAACCGAATAAGATTTTGTGTCCTATGCTGCGGGACAAACTGCTTGGCCCAGCA
>SCUG01000029.1 GCA_004297645.1 Saprospiraceae bacterium
TTCACGGTTCAGATATACAAGGTATTTTTGATAAACGTGGAAATTTAATCTTACAGGGCCGTATTTTAAAACTAGCCAGTCGCATGGTGGCGAAATTGGTTGATGAAGTCATTATTGTTTCTGAGCATTTGAAATCTTATTTACCTTCCATAAGCTATCATGTTATTCCAATGGGCATAGATATTAATTTGTTTTCACCCATGCAACTTACTGTGGCTCGCCAAGCATTGGGTTTGCCATTGGATAAGCGTCTCGTGTTATTCGTTGGGGATCCAACGCGTACGGAGAAGCGTTTCTGGCTTGCCCGTGAAAGTGTTGATGTCCTTCAAAACCAGCTTAATGTTGAACTGGTTGTGGGTCATGGCGTTTTGCACGCAGACATGCCTTTATATATGAACGCTTGCGATGTTCTGCTGCTGACTTCATCAAGCGAGGGATCTCCTACAGTAGTCAAGGAAGCATTAGCGTGTAACCTTCCTGTTATATCCGTTGATGTAGGGGATGTTCGCATGCGTATAGCTGCTATCGAAGGATGTGTATTATGTAAGGATGATTGCCCCTCCACAATTTCAGATGCCCTTATCACTGTGTTGACTCGTAACCAACGCATATCGGGTCGTCATTCTGTCCTTTCACTAGATGAAGAATTGTTGACCCAAACAGTTCTTCAAGTTTATCAAAGAGTTATCGGTAAAGGCTTATAAATTTATGTTGAAATGTTTAGAGAGTAACCAATAAGATTATTCGGATATATGACCCAAAAGAATAACTCTCCACTCCTATCCGTGATTTGCCCCACCCTTAACGAGGAGTCTTACATTGAAAATATCCTTTCCTTTTTTATAGAGGTATCCCCACAAGACAAAGAGTTATACATCGTAGATGGTGGTTCAACAGATGGTACAAAGAAAAAGGTACTCAAACGTGTAGCATTAAATCCTGAAATCCATTTGATTGAAAATCCTGACCGATTTGTTAGTACAGGTTTTAACAAAGCTTTTATTCAAACTAAAGGCAAGTACCTTTCACTCATTGGAGCACATGCTATCTATCCTTTGAACTATTTTTCTACCTGTATCAAAGCCATAAGTACAGGGGAATGCGATGCTGCTGGAGGAATTCTCATTCAGTCCGGCAAAACGAATATGGGCAAAGCCATTGGCCGGGCTATGAGTTCACAATTTGGTGTGGGAAACACGGCATTCCGTACGAGTCGCAAGCGCATGTACGTGGACAGCGTGGCTTTTGCTGTTTATGATCGCAAGGTGTTTGAAAAATGTGGCTTCCTAAACGAGGAGCTGATCCGCAATCAGGATGATGAATTTCATTATAGACTCAACCAAGCTGGGTTTCGAATATTGATGCTGCCCGAGTTAGAAGTTATTTATTATGTAAGGGATTCATTTTCGAAACTCTTTTCACAGTATTATCAATACGGCTTATACAAACCATTAGTCTTCAAAAAAGTACGTACTGGTATGCGAATGCGGCATTTGATACCATCCTTCTTCGTTTTATATCTTTTCAGTCTGCCTTTGGCCCTGTGGCTGCTGGGGTGGGGCGTTCCGTTATTGATTTACATTCTATTATCTATTCTTTTTGGATTCCGAGGCAGTGCTCCATGGAAAATCAAGCTGCTCACACCGGTGGTTTTTCCCGTACTGCACATTGCTTACGGATTGGGCTTTCTGTTTGGATTTAGAAAGTTGATATGAACAAAACGGATAGTCAAATCGCCATAGAATGGGATGTGCCTTCCTGGTCACGGGCACTGGAATATTGGGATAATTATTCAATTGAGCACAATTTATACGGAAAGTATGGATTGGAGATAGGTTCTCGTAACGGAGGCCTAAGCTACTATTTTGCCAAGCATTTTGACGCAAAAATATGTTGCAGCGATTATGGGTATCCTTCTATCAAGGCTAAAGAATTACATCAAAGTGCCGGTCTTGCAAATCTTATTACCTTCCATAATGTAGATGCCGCCGACATTCCTTTTCCTGACAACATCTTTGATTTTGTGGTTTTCAAATCGGTATTGGGTGCCGTCGGTCGGCAAAATGACTATTCCCGACAGGTAAAAGCCTTAATAGAAATGCATCGTGTGTTAAAGCCAGGTGGGATACTTTTTTTTGCTGAAAATGCAAAGGGAAGCCTCATCCATCAATGGGCAAGGTGTCATTTCATTTCATGGGGTAATAGTTGGCGCTATGTGAGCTATGAAGAGATGCATCGCTTACTGGAGCCTTTTTCAAAAAAAGACATCAGAACTACCGGTTTTCTGGCTGCCTTTGTCTCTGGAAAGCCCATAAAAGCCTGGGCTTCCAAATTAGATAACTTCGCATCTTTTTTGCCCAACAACTGGCAATACATACTCTATGGCTATGCCATTAAATAAAATTCATGCACATCCCCTTCTCCCTCCCCGTCATTGACGCCGATGTCATCCATGAAGTCAACGACTGCCTGACCAACACCGGCTGGCTCACCACCGGCCCTAAAGTCCGGCAACTAGAGGAAGAATTCAAAAAACTGACCGGGGTAGAAGCGGCACTTTGCGTCAATTCCTGGACTTCCGGGGCCATGCTGATGCTCCGCTGGTTTGATATAGGTCCAGGCGATGAAGTTATCATTCCGGCATATACATACAGCGCAACGGCACTCTGTGCGATGAACATCGGCGCCATTCCCGTCATGGTGGACGTGAAGGACGACTTCAATATTGATGTGGAGAAAATCCGGGCAGCCATTACCCCAAGAACAAAAGCGATTATGCCGGTGGATATCGGCGGCTACCCCTGCGATTATGATGAAATCATGGCTTTGGTCAATGAGCCGTCCGTGCGGGCCATGTTCCAACCCGCAACTGACCGCCAAAAAGTATTAGGAAGGCCCCTCGTGCTGGTGGATGCAGCCCATTCCATCGGCGCTACCTATAAAGGTCGCCCGGCAGGTACGCTGGCAGACGTTTCCATTTTTTCACTGCATTCGGTTAAAAACGTGACCACCGGAGAGGGGGGTTGTATTTGCCTGAGCCTCCCCCACCCTTTTGACAACAAAGCGGAATACCAGTTCCTCAAGGCGTTTGCCTTAAACGGACAAAACAAAAGTGCCTTTGAAAAGAACCAGGCGGGTGGCTGGCGTTACGACATCATTGCCCAAGGGCTGAAAGTGAATATGCCGGATATTTGTGCGGCCATCGGCCTTGCCCAGATTAGAAAGTATGCCTCGGAATTATTGCCGGAGCGGAAACGGATTTTTGAGCAATACAATGCGGCCTTCTCCAAGCACGATTGGGCCATTTTGCCTCCTTACCGCAATGCCATTAAGGAAAGTTGCGGGCATTTGTACTTGCTTCGGATAGCAGGTGTTGACGAGGAGCAGCGGGATGAAATCATCCGGCTGATTTCGGAAACAGGGGTTGGGGTAAATGTCCATTATATCCCGATGGCCATGTTGACTTTGTTCAAGGAAAAAGGCTACCGCATCTCCGACTATCCGAATACCTACAAACTATACGCTAATGAGATTTCGTTGCCTATTTACAATGGGTTGACGGAGGACAAGGTGGCGTATGTGATTGATGCGGTGGTGGGATCGTATGAGGCTGTTGGCTGTTTCCCGATAGCTATCGGGATTGGTGGTTAGCAGGGAG
>SCUG01000304.1 GCA_004297645.1 Saprospiraceae bacterium
TCACAGAGGGCGGTCGCACCCAGAACATACATGAGAAAACTACTTTAAGACTTTGGTTTTTGCAAGAGAGGAAGAAAGAAAAAATGGTAGATTGGGGTCAAAAACAGCGGGTGATAAAGCTTTACGAAATTCATGTGATTGTCATTTGTCCAGCTCATCGAGATGGTATTTTTCAATGGTCTTGATGAGCGCATCATCGTAATCGCTGGAAGTGGCATAGCCCAACTCCTTCAGACCGTGTGCCCACTTTTTGTAATCGCCGCCATATTTCAACAACGATTTGTATTTGCCATTCACAATGAGTTGGCTATGAGCACGCCAGCTCTCCCAAGCAGTTTTGTATTTACGGAAAAAATCCTTGTGGCTATCATCGCCAAAATTTGTGCAATGGCCCTTACGACAGGTTCGGGAGAAACACTTTATGCCGAATTGATTGTTCGTTTTTATGGTAAGCAACGACTTTCCAGCCTTGCTCTCCACAAGTGCCTGCGCCATATTTATACTGGACGGAATGCCGTATTTCTCTTCTTCGGCGATGGCCACTTTTTTGAACCGGCGGATGTAAGCCTTAGCTGCCAACGCATCTGCATCGTCATTGGGGGCGTCAGAGAAATAATCTTTCTTCTCAAAGGTGGCGGCTATCGCTGAAAGGATATCGGGGCCGTTCTCGGAGTTACGAAGTGACACGTCTTCCACAATGGCCGCGCTGCCGAATTGGGTCATAGGTTCGCCCATGCCCATTGACACATTCACATTGCGCTTGAAGGCAAGATAACCAAGGAATCCTATCATGCACAATTTCATCCAAGGCAGACGCACCGTGGAAGGGGCGACAGCTGTGTACTTGTAAAACTGGTACTTGCCAACGACGAATAAATTATCGAGGATAAGTACAGCCTTACGCAAAACCCATGCGAGGGCATCTCCCGGAAGGTCTAATTGCTGACTGCCGCTATGGGTCATTCCGGGGGCTTTCTTCTTGTTCTCCCAGGTATAGTTGCGTCCAGAGGAGAAACCTTTTTGTTGATTCGGTCTCATTTTTTCACGGTTTGGAAAACTATTTGTATTTTTAGCCCATTCTTTTGCATGTCCTTGTTGGGTAATCGGATTGATGGAGCAAAAATACAAACAATAAGTTTTAAAAAACAAGTTTTAAAAAACATTTATTTTGGTATAATGGGAAACTTCTCTGAAAATATTGTCAACCAGCGATTTAAAAAGGTCTTCGAAGCCTTAGAAAGAAACAACCTTATCAAAGGCAAATCGGACATTGCCAAAAAACTTGGCACCTATAACCATGTGGTAAATTCCATTCTAAAAGGTGCCCGTAATGTGACAGTGGACCAGCTGCATAAATTGTTTGAAAATTACGAGGTAGATGCCAACTACATGTTTGGATTTACTGACGATATGTTCACTGACAACTTGACGATAGCCCTACCCACACGTTCTCTGAATGAGCGTTTTTCAGGAGGCCGCATGAATATCACCCTCATTCCCAGCCGCGCTGTGGCGGGTTATGCGCTCGAACATCAGGACCCCGGATATTTGACGGAGTTGCCGAAATTTTCTATCCCCAACCTCGATGGCAATCTCATCGCTTTTGAAATTAGCGGTGACAGCATGTATCCCACAATCACCAATGGAGACATTGTCGTCTGCGAACCACTTGAACGCGGAGACGTACTCCGCGATAATAATGTTTACGTGGTGGTAACTGATGTAGTGGTTGCAAAGCGCATTCAGCAGGTTCGGGAGGATGAACACGGAGGCCAATTGCGGCTCATTTCCGACAATAGTGCCGTTTACAAACCATACATGGTGGATCTCGATGACATCCGGCAGGTACTTAAGGTCAAATGCCGCCTCACTTCTTATGCCATCAATTAGTGGTATCTATGTATTCTTGAGGTTACCAGTTATAGTACCATGATTTGCGGATGCATTTCAAAGAAAACACTCTTTTTACCTTAGATTTGCCACCCACCATTTCAAGTTTTTCACCCACAACATACAGGAACTATGGCAAACAAAAAGGAGGAAGCCAAAATCGTATCCATTCGCCGGGGAACCAGCAAAAAGAAAAAACCGCCGAAAGAAAAGAAAGTCCCCTTCAACCGCCAGCCCGAAGACCTCTCGCTCGAACGCTGGCAAATCGCCCTCCGCAAGCAGTTTGGGAAAGACAGCAGTTTCACTTTTGAAAACACGGGGCAGCACCCCGTCTTCTCCGATTTCACCGTGCGCAACCCCGATACAAGCAACGCTTACCAGGTCGCCATCCGCTCCCGCGACGACTCAGCGAACTTCTGCTCCTGCATGGATTTTAAAACCAACCGCCTCGGTGTCTGCAAGCACATCGCCTTCCTGCTCCACAAATTGGAAAACAAGCGAGACAACAAGCGAATCCTCAAAGCGGGCTACCGCCAGCCCCACTCCTCTATTTACCTCGACTACCGGGAAGGCCGTAAAATCAGGCTCAGCATTGGCAAGGAGCAGGAGGCGGGTTTTCAAAAATTTGCCCAAAAATATTTCGATAAAAATCTCCTCCTCAAGCAGGAGAGCTTCCCCGTTTTTGAAACAATACTCGAAGAAGCGCGGGGCATCCACGCGGGCTTCCGCTGCTACGAGGATGCCCTCGAATTCGTACTTGGCCGCCGGGAACTGCTGCGCCGCAACGCCCGCATTGACCAGCTTTTCCCACAGGGCGCCGACAGCCCCATTTTTGAAAAAATGCTCAGCGCCAGCCTCTACCGCTACCAGCGCGAGGGCGTGCTCTTCGCCGCACGGGCAGGCCGCTGCTTGCTCGCCGACGAGATGGGCCTCGGCAAAACCATCCAAGCCATTGCCGCCGCTCAGCTTTTTAAAAAAGAATTTGGCGTGGCAAGGGTACTCATCGTCTGCCCAACCTCGCTGAAGTATCAGTGGAAAAGCGAGATAGAGCGTTTCACCGACTCCACCGTCCACGTCGTGGAGGGCACGGCACTCCGCCGCCACCGGGAGTACCGGGAAAGCGAGGCATTTTTCACCATCGCCGGCTACCACACCGTCGCCAACGACCTGCGGCAGTTGAACGACCTGGAGTTCGACCTGCTCATCCTCGACGAGGCGCAACGCATCAAAAACTGGCAGACGAAAATCAGCGCCGCCATCAAAAAACTCCAGTCCACCTACACCTTCGTACTCACCGGCACGCCATTGGAAAACAAGCTCGAAGAACTGTACTCCATTATGCAGGTGATTGACCAGTTCCGGCTGCCCCCGCTCTACCAGTTCCTCCACCGCTACCAGGTGACGGACGAAAATGGCAAGGTCACCGGTTTTAAAAACCTCAAAGAAATCGGCGGAATCCTCTCCGACGTGCTGCTCCGGCGCCGCAAAATACAGGTGCTACAAGAACTCCCCAAGCGCATGGACAAAACCCTGCTCGTGCCCATGACCACCGACCAGATGGACCTGCACCGGGGCTACGCCGACGAAGTGGCCCGCCTTGTGGCAAAGTGGCAGAGGCAGAAATTTTTAAATGAAAAAGACCGCAAGCGCCTGATGCTCAACCTCAGCATGATGCGCATGGTTTGCGACAGCACCTACATCCTCGACCAGACGAGCCGCCACGATACGAAGGTGGACGAACTGATGTGCATCCTCGAAGAGTTTTTCACCAACCAGGACGGCGGGAAGGTGGTCATTTTCAGCCAGTGGCAGCGCATGATGCAGCTCGTGGAGCAGGAGATGCTGGAACGGGGCATCGGCTACCAGTTCCTCCACGGCAGCGTGCCGAGCGAGAAGCGGGGCGGCCTGCTGAAAAATTTCAGGGAAGACCCCAACTGCCTCGTCTTCCTCAGCACCGACGCAGGCGGCGTGGGCCTCAACCTGCAAAACGCTTCCCTTGTCGTCAGCCTCGACGTGCCCTGGAACCCCGCAGTGCTCGAACAGCGCATCGCCCGCGTGTGGCGCATGGGGCAGGAAAGCGCCGTGCAGGTGGTCAATCTCGTCAGCGCCGGCACCATCGAGCACCGGATGCTGGGGGTTTTAAAATTCAAAGACTCGATGGCCAAAGGCGTGCTCGACGACGGCGAAGATGTGATTTTCATGCAGACCAGCCGCTTCAACGACTTCATGGGGAAAATGGAAGACCTCACCGGCCAGGGCTGGGTCACGGACACAGAAGAAGTGCAGGAATCGCTGCAAGAGGAACTGGCAGGAATCGCCGCTCCCGAACCGGAGGCCGTGCCATCCGAAACCGCAGTTCCAGCCGCGCCTGAAAGACCGGTCATCCCCGGCGACGACGATGTGCCGGAGGGCAGCCGGCAGTCTGGCAGTCTTCAGTCCGGCAGCCGGCAGTCCGGCAGTCGGCAGTCACCTGATGGTGAACGGGAAAATGGCAGGTCACGTGGTGGATTGCCGGCGACGCCGGAAGAATTAGTGCAGACAGGCGTGTCGTTCCTGAGCGGCCTGGCGAAAACGCTGAGCGACCCGGCGGAGACGCAAAAACTCGTGAGCAGCCTGACGGCAAAAGACGAAACAACGGGCCAGACTTACCTGAAAATCCCGGTGGAAAACGAAGCGGCGGTGGCCAATGCCTTGCAGGTGCTGGGGGGATTGTTCCGGGCGTTCGGGGGGCAGTGAGGTTCGTGAAAGTTCCAGACTGTAATCGGAAATAACCATGTTAATTTTTGATCAAGGAACGTTGAAAAAATAACTTTTCAAGGTTGGTTTTGAGCAGGCTGGATTTGAAGCCCACCAATCTATTACTTTCTAAACCGGCGGGTTTCAAAACCCGCCCGCTCGAAAGCTCGACTTTAGCCATTTGAGCAACCCCGGTTATCAACAAACAAAAGTGCCGGGTTAGCGAGGGTTTTAGTTTTTGGATGTCGGTAGAAAATACCGACATTCAAAAACTGGCAGTCA
>SCUG01000305.1 GCA_004297645.1 Saprospiraceae bacterium
AACTTGTGTATCCTAAAAATTATTTTCGCTCTCCCGTTGACCATACCATTTTGCTTTCGGGCACCTTTGGCGAGTTGCGGCCCAACCACTTCCACGCCGGCATTGACATAAAGTCGAGCCAAGGGGTACCCGGCGACCCGCTTTATGCCACCGCCGGTGGGTACATTGCCCATATAAAAGTAGAATCGGGCGGCTATGGCCACTCGCTGTACATCAACCACCCCAACGGCTATACCTCACTTTATGCTCACCTCAATAATTATTCTGATGAAATAGATGCCTACGTCAAAGAACAGCAATATGCCCAAAAATCATTCGAGGTGGATCTGATTCCCCCTAAGGACAAATTCCCCGTGACGCAGGGCCAGATTGTCGCCCAAATGGGTAATACAGGTGCTTCCAATGGCGCCCACCTCCATTTTGAAATCCGCGATACCAAAACACAAAACCCCATCAACCCTCTCCTATTCGGCTTCAATGTGACGGACAATGTGGCCCCAAAAATGCACGCGCTGAAGGTCTATTCCATAGACGGCAAGCGAAAAGAAATTGATGCCCGCACCTTCGCCACTTACCAGGCCAACGGAAACTACCGAATAAAAAACGACACCCTCACCATTGACGCCTGGCACGCCGGTTTCGGCCTCAAGGTGTACGACCATTTCGACAGGGTGAGCAACTGGAACGGCATCTATGCCCTCGCCATCTACCAAAACGACAGCCTTATTTACGACTTTGACCTGGAGCGCTTTTCCTTTGGCGAAACGCGTTACATCAACGCCCATTGCGACTATGTGGAGCGCGTGACACGCAACAGTTATTTCAACCGCTGCTATTCCCTGCCGGGCAACAAACTTTCCATTTACAAGCACCAGGTAAACCACGGCATGGTGGACTTGTACAAAGGCAAACCCAGCAAAATAACTATGGTGGCTTCCGACGTGGCAGGCAATGAGTCGAAGCTCGAATTTTGGGTGAAACGCGGCGATATTGCTGCCGCAAAATTCATTTCAGAGGAGCCTTACAATTACCTGTTGCCCTACGACGAGGGCAATATGATACAGACTGAAGGCCTGTACCTCCACCTTCCCCAAGGCACCCTTTACGAAGATCTTTACATGAAATACGAAGTTACACCCGATCGCTCCAACGGCTATTATTCGCATGTTCATCATTTGCACGACAGCACCACTCCTGTGCATGAGTATTTTAACATTGGAATCCGCCCCACAGTCTCCATACCAGCCGGACTGAAGTCCAAGGTCTTTATCGCCTATTGTGCCGGCAAGACCACCATGAACTGCGGCGGGTTTTGGAAAGACGGCTTCCTTCACACCAAAGTGCGCGCCTTTGGCGATTATTGCATCATGGCGGATGAAGTAGCTCCCACCGTCCAACCCGTCACATTTACCTACAACATGCGGGAATACAGCAAAATGAAATTCAGAATCGGAGATAACATCAGCACAGCTCCCAATGTCGAGGGTCTGACTTTCCAGGCCTGTGTGGACGGCGAATGGATACTCATGGAGTACGATAAAAAAACCGCAACTCTCACTCATACCTTCGATGAACACACCGGCAAAGGCGAGCACGATTTGAAATTGGTGGTGAAAGACGCCGTGGGCAATGAGACGGTGTTTGAGAAGAAGTTCGTGCGTTAGAGCTTGTTTGGTTTTCATCATCATTTTTCTAAAAAACAAAACACAAATGACACACTTAAAAGAAGGCGATAAAGCACCCGCATTCAATGGCAAAAACGAAAAGGGCGAAGCCGTTTCGCTCGCCGGATTCAAAGGCAAAAAACTCATCCTCTACTTTTATCCGAAAGACAGCACCCCCACTTGTACAGTGGAGGCCTGCAACCTGCGCGACAACTTTGCACCGCTGAAAGAAAAGGGCTTCGAGATACTGGGCGTCAGCCCCGACAGTGCCAAAAGGCACCTGAATTTTATCCGGAAACACGGCCTGCCTTTCCCGCTCCTCGTGGATGAAGACCTCGCCACCGTCAATGCCTATGGCGTTTGGGGTCCTAAGAAAATGTTCGGGGTGGGTTACGACGGCGTCCACCGCACCACCTTTATCATCAACGAAAAGGGCATCATCGAAAAGGTCATCACCAAAGTAGAATCGAAGCGCCACGCTGCCCAGATACTGGAGGAGGTGGCGCTTTCCTGATTTACTTTTTCCCAAAAACCCCTAAGTTTGGCCTTTCTGGATGGCAATAATAGCCATTCAGCCATTCAACCATTCAGAAAATGAAACCCACCCTACTCATCCTCGCTGCCGGCATGGGCAGCCGCTATGGGGGCCTCAAACAACTCGACGCCGTTGGCGCTCGCGGCGAGGCCCTTATGGATTACTCCATTTACGACGCCATCAAAGCAGGCTTCGGCAAAGTCGTGTACGTCATACGGCGGGACTTCGAGGCCGCCTTCAAAGAAAAAATCGCCAGCCGATGGGCGGGGAAAATCAAGCAGGATTTTGCCTTTCAGGACATGGACAAATATGTCACGGAGGTGCCCGGTCAGGTGGAGCGGCAAAAGCCCTGGGGCACGGCCCACGCCATTCTGGTGGCCAAAGAGGCGGTGCGTGAGCCTTTTGTCGCCATCAATGCCGACGACTATTACGGCTACGCCGGTTTTGAAAAAATGGCCCGCTTTCTCTCTAATGAATGCGCCCCTGCAAATTATGGCATGGTCGGTTATGTCTTAAAAAATACCCTGTCGGAGCATGGCGTGGTGTCGAGGGGTGTGTGCCGGATGAACGAACACCACCATTTGGAAACCGTCACCGAATGCACCGGCATCCGGCCCACAAAGGAGGGTATTTTTTATAAAAAGGAAAACGGAGACACAGCAGCGCTGGACGGCAATGCCTTAGTTTCGATGAATATCTGGGGATTTCATCCCCATATTTTCGATTTATTGGAAACCGGCTTTTCTGAATTCGTAAAGGCCAACGCTGCCAACCCGACAGCCGAGTTTTACATCTCCACCTTCGCCAACCAACTCATCGAAGATGGGACGGCCACATTCACCGTGTTGCCCAATGACGAAAAGTGGTTTGGCGTAACGTATCAGGCGGATAGGCCTATCGTGCAAAAAGCTTTCTCGGAAATGACGGCGGCAGGGAAGTACCCCTCGCCGCTGTGGGAGTGAAAGTGCGCAGCCACGATTTACAATTTGAACGCGATGGAATAAACCGCCACTCCTGCCGGTGCCCATTTGGGGCCTTCTTTTAATAAACGTTTGGCCTCTTCGTCCAAACCCGAACCCAACGAAGTCAGCACCTCGAAGCCGGTCAAACTGCCGTCGTCTTCCACGCGGAAGCGCAGCCTCACCACGCCTTCCACGCCATTTCGTGCGGCAGCTTCGGGATAGCGAAGATTTCCTCTCAGGTATTTTTCCAACTTTTTAAAACCGCCCTCCGGCGATGGCGGCGATGTGGCATCTGCACGGTTCTTCTTTTTCGCTTTTCGGGCGCTTTGGCCCGTCACGTTTACCTCTGAAAGTTGTTCACTACTTTCCACCATTTGCACGTTCACGAAAGACTGCGGCCCCAGATGAATTTTCTGGTTTTCGTACCCTGTGTAAGACAGGGACAGCATTTGGGTGGAGTTCCCGACATCCATTGAAAAATTGCCGTCCACATCTGTCACGGCGCCACGGTTGCTGTTTTCATCAAAAACACTGACCCCGATGAGCGGCACGCCCGACGCATCTGTTACCAGGCCAGCGATGTGGCGTTTACTTTCTTTTTGCGCTTGCGCAATATCGGGCTGAGAATCCCCGGCAATTCTTTCGGCCAGCGGAGCAGCGGGTGCAGCATCCGCTCCGGCGATGGAACTGGCCGAATCTGCAAAAGTGAAAACTGTGGGCAACTCGTTGTTTTTCAAAGGTGGCACCGCTTTATTTTCTGCGACGGTTTTTTTGGGGGGCACCTCCACCGTTTTTGCCTTACCGGGAATTACAGGTCCGGCGGCGTTAGTGCTGGAATCAGCGGGCACCGGCGCTTCTTCTTTTTTTACTTCCGCAATGCTGCCCCGGTTTATTTCCGATGGATTGAACTGCTGCAACACGACCCACGCCGCCACCAAAACAATCCCCGCGGCGGCAGCCCGTAAGGCGTAGAAAACAATCCCCCGCGGCTTTTTCCCATAGCGCAGCCGCAGGCGGGCTTTCAGCCGGGTCAGGGCAAGGGTGTGGTCATCCTCGGGCTGTAAGCGATAGCCTTCCAATGCCTCCGCTACGAAAGGGTCTTCTTTGGCGAGGGCCTCCAGCGCTTGTTCGTCACGAAAAGTTGCGTCGCCGGTGAACCACCGCCGCAGCAAGATTAACCAAGATGTATGTTTCGATTCGTTCTTCATTTTCCGATAGGATAAAGGCCAATAGTTGCCAGCACCTCCCACCTCATACCTCCCACTTCTCCCCTTTTTTCTTTTCCATGCAAATGCGCAGGTTGCGGCGGCCATTCTGAATATTGGACCGCACCATGCCGGTGAGATTCCCGGTTTCATCTGCGATTTGTTTGTACGATTTTCCTTCGTAATAAAATTGCATGACGCATTGGCGCTGGTGCTCGTTCAGTTTTTCCAAGCAATCTTTCAGGGCCTCCTCTTTGCCGTCGCCTTCAAAATCATCCGCTGGATGCACGGCACCGGCAGAATGCACAACACCAGCCTGCGCTCCCGGCGGCATTTCGTCGAAAGACACAGTGATGTTGTTTTTCCGCAACTGCATGAGGCAGTGGTTTTTGGCCACCACATGCAGCCACGGCCGGAACTGCCGGATGTCTTGTGTTTTTACTTTTTCCACTAATGTTTCAAAAATATTCATCACCGCATCTTCGGCCAGTGTGCGGTTTTTGAAATACTTCAAACACAGGCCAAAAACCAGTTCCACATATCGCTCGAACAAAATGCCGAGGTGCTCCAAATCCTCCGTCTTCCGGTACAGTTGCACCAGTTCGTCATCGGAAAGTCCGGTTGTATTTCGGTGGAAGAATTTGAGCATTTGCTGATTGCGGATAAGTTAGCCCAGCATTGTTTCCCGGCTAATCAAGGCTCTCTTAAAGTTGGCAAATCGCTGTTTCAAGCAAGTATCCTGACGCTCCAAAATCGCACTGGTGAGCCTTAAAAAATGGCCGGTACAGTCACATATCTGCCTGTTGAATTTTCGTCAAATTACAAAAAGATTCTCCTTCTGTGTAATCCGATGCCTGCCGGCATCCTTCGCCCGTTAAATCATTTTTTACCAAAAAAAAAATTAGTTATGAAAACCATCATCAGTATGCTCACATTCATTTGCATTGCGGCTGTTTATCCCCCAAACGGGGAAACCCACACCCTGAAAGGCAAAGTGACGGACGATGCGGGTGACCCTTTGATTGGGGTAAATATCGTGGTCAAAAACACGAACACCGGCACCGTGACGGACATCAACGGCGAGTTCACCCTCACCACCCGGAGCCGTTGCGAAACGTTGGTATTCACCTACACAGGCTATGAAAAGACCACAGTGAAGAAGGCCTGCGAGGGGGGTATTATTAGCGTAATAATGGCCCCGGCTTCAACGGAATTGGAAGAAGTGGTGGTCACCGGCATGGAGGCTAAGAAAAGCCGCCCGATCTTCGGCCGCTCAGCCGATGCTGCAATGGCACCAAGCTATACACCGCAAGGCTTTTATGACCAGGAAGATTACCCAGCCTTCAACACCGAGGACTATGATCGCATCAACGAGAACCGTTTCTTTGAAGTGACCCAAAACCCGCTCTCCACCTTTTCCATAGATGTGGACGCAGCGTCGTACAGCAACCTCCGCCGTTTCATCCAAAATGGTCAGACCCCGCCCGCCGATGCCGTGCGCATCGAGGAGATGGTCAACTATTTCGATTACGAATACCCCCAGCCGCAGGGCGAGGCTCCCTTTGCAGTGGCCACCGAAATCTCCGAATGCCCCTGGAACAATCAAAACAGGCTACTGTTGGTGGGCATGCAGGGCAAGAAAATGGCCACCGAAAACCTGCCGCCTTCCAACCTCGTTTTTCTCATCGACGTGTCGGGCAGCATGCAGGATTTCAACAAATTGCCGCTGGTGAAATCGTCTCTGAAAATGCTGGTTAACCAGCTCCGTAAAGAAGACCGGGTGGCGATGGTAGTCTATGCCGGTGCGGCAGGTTTGGTGCTTCCCTCCACCTCCGGTGCCAGCCGCCAAAAGATTCTGGATGCCATTGAAAGGCTCGAAGCAGGGGGCAGCACGGCGGGTGCAGCGGGCATCAAATTAGCCTATCAGTTGGCGCGGGAAAATTTCGCCAAAGAGGGCAACAATCGCGTCATCCTCTGCACCGACGGAGACTTCAACATCGGCACCAGCAGCGATGGCGAGTTGGTGGGGTTGATTGAAAAAGAGCGGGAGAACGGCGTGTTTCTCACCGTGCTCGGCTACGGCATGGGCAATTACAAAGACAACAAAATGCAGAAACTCGCCGATGCCGGCAACGGCAATCACTATTACATTGATAATATCAACGAAAGCAAAAAGGTACTGGTCAACGAGTTTGGCGGCACGCTATTTACCATCGCCAAAGACGTGAAAATTCAAATCGAATTCAATCCCGCCAAGGTGCAGGGCTACCGGCTCATCGGCTACGAAAACCGCCTGTTGAATAAAGAAGATTTCAACGATGATAAAAAAGACGCCGGAGAACTTGGCGCCGGCCACCGCGTGACAGCGCTTTACGAAATCATTCCTGTTGGTGTCAAAAGCCCATTCCTCAGCTCGGTGGATGATTTGAAATATCAGAAAATCGAGGTGGCAAAACCGGCGGGAATGACCGGCGAGATGCTCACCATAAAATTGCGTTACAAAGCTCCCGATGGCGATTTGAGCCAGTTGATTGAAAAGCCGGTCGTTGACCGGCAACCCGATGCCGGAAGCACCAGCGATAATTTCCGCTTTGCCGCGGCGGTGGCTGAGTTCGGCATGTTGCTCCGTCATTCTGAGTTTATAGGTAATGCCACTTACTCCCACGCTGCCAACCTGGCAAAAGGTGCCATTGGCAAAGACGAGAACGGCTACCGGGCCGAGTTGGTGCGCATGATTGAAACCATGAAGGCATTGGAAGAGCCGGAGGTGACACGGCAGTAAACAGTAAGGAAACGTGATTTAATTATTTCCCGATTTCAATCAATCGGAATAGCTTGATAATTCCATTTGGGTAAAGTCTCATCAAAGATGATGGGAAATTTATCCAGAAACTCTTGGGCGGCTTTTTTGCCTTTTTCATAGGTTTTGCCAATGACGTTTGCAAAAACTTTCAAGCCGGTTTTAGTGCCAGCCCGTGTTTCAATCAGTTCTTTGACCGTTTGCGCCGAGTCCAGTACCTCCCCGTCCAAAGCTTTGGTTACATGAGGGAATACCCTGTGTTCAATGGGGTTGTACTTCGAGCAGTACGTTGGATAATGGGCCACCCCAATGGCCACCCCAATGGTGTTTGCCAGTTTTTGGATGGCTTCTTTGAACACGTAATGCCTGCAATTATTGGAGCCTCCGCCGTCACAAAGCAACAGCCCCTGTTTGGCATTGGGGTAATGGATTTGTCCGTGCTGCTGCCACCATAGCAGCAAGCTGTCAAAGACAAACTCATCCGTGTCCTTACTGTCGCCCAAGTTTATCAAAGCCTCGTTTCGCACGATGTCGTAAATGCCGTGCAGCACCACGAGGCCTTCTTGCAGGGAGACAAAATCGTGGTCGAAGACCTTCAATGACTGCTCAGCATAGACTTCTCCGGGGCGAAACAGTTGACCAAGGGTCTCTTTTTTCTTGGTATCAATGCTGGTAACGACTTGCCCTTGCCGGGCAAACTCCTCCACCAGTTGTCCGATGTTTTCAAGCTGCTCGTCACGATGTGGCACCTCTTCGATAGTGCCTGTCTTCTGCATCTTGCGCTTGCTGATTTCATGCGCTTGCAAAAGCCTGCGTTCAACGAACGTGCTGAGTTCAATGCCTTGCTCCGCCAATTTTCCGACGATTTCTTCCAGGCTCAGGTAGGTCCACAACACCCCTTCGTTCACGGGGCATCCTGTAGTGTACGTTTTCATCACGCTCATTTAGCGTGGAGGCAAACAGGCGCATGCTTTCTTCAATTGATGGCAGATATGGGTATTCCATCCATTTTTGCCACGAACTTACAACAACCTGACTCTTTGTCAAGCCCTTTGAATCAACATCCGGAAGTAATTACATCACGACTCCATAGGAAGGCAAATTTGAAGTAGTTCAGAAGCTACCTTACAAATTCAAATTCATTTTCAAAGACAATCAGGGGACAGAAAGCCGCATGATGATTGAAGATTGGGAGACTGGACAACTTTATTGGAACTGCCTTGCCCGACACGAAGGAGACGAAAAAAAAGCCATTGCAGATGTTCGCAAAAAATACTTTGACGACTTTGCCAAAACCAAAGACCTGCATTTTTTCTTAGGCACTACCCAGGCACATCATCACGTTTCATTAAATCCGTTTATTATCATAGGAACATTTCATCCTAAAATAGAACTACAAATGAAACTGTTTTAGTCCTGCTCAAATGACAACCCAGTCATGTCAAGTCCCGCTGCGCTAAGACTTGCCCCCCCGCCGCCTGACTTTCGCCAACGACTTCCCTCGCACGTCCGCCATTTTCGCTAATTTCGCTGCCGCAAATTTTCTTATAAAAAAGCAAATTTCCGTCCTATCTTTTCCGCATGAAAAACACATCCACCACGACCCAAAGCGAAACCAATTTAATTTTCTGGTTTCACCTTCTAATTACCTTATCTGCATGGGTGCTCCCGTTTTTGTTTTGGTGGCCATTAGTGTGGGCAGTTTATGCCATCGTTCATCTCCAGTTCGCGCTTTTTGGGCGCTGCTTAATCAACAAGATGCACGACCTCGATGAGAAGGATAACAAAATACTGTACACCTACGTGCTTGAGTGGTTGGGATTTCAGCCCAACAGGAAGAAGCTCAAGTTCTTTATCCGTCAGGTACTATATCCCGTGCTGGCTGTCTTTGCCATTCTTTGGCAGGTAGTGCTGGGCATAAAGCCGCTGATTTTCTGACGAAAAACGCCAGATGGACTCAGGAAAGGACCGCCGATAGAATGTGAACGATAAATTTTAAGAAAGGCTGACGAAAAAAGGGCGGAGAAGGAGGGATTCGAACCCCCGGTACCGTCGCCAGTACACCGCATTTCGAGTGCGGCCCGATCGACCACTCTGGCACTTCTCCGATTCGGGGCCAAAGGCACAGCACTTGCCCCGAGCGGCAAAGATAAGTGCCTGCCGGGGAAAATGGTTCCTTCGGCAATGAAGTGACAATTTTTTTATTTTAAAGCTCCTGCTTTGGGAGCATCAATAAAACACAATTTGCCATGCAAAGACGAACATTTGTAAAAAACAGCCTTCTCTCATCGGCTGCCATAGCAGCCGGTACCACCGCTACTGTAGCCCATCCTTCCGTACTTAACCAGCCCCGCCAGTTCAAGTTGAAATATGCCCCCCACCCCGGTATGTTCGCTCAACTCGCCGGAAGCGACCCCATTGACCAACTAAAATTCATAGCTGAACAGGGGTTCACCGCTTTCGAGGACAACGACATGATGGACCGGGAGGTGGCCCTTCAGGAAAAAATGGGCAGCACCATGGCCAAGCTCGGCATTCAAATGGGCGTCTTCGTCGTATCGTTTGACCACTGGCCGCTGTCCACATCCCTTACTTCCGGCGATGAAAGCTGGCGCAAAAAATTCCTCAACACCTGCCGGCAAGCTGTCGAAGTAGCCAAACGCGTAAATGCCAAATGGATGACCGTCGTGCCTGGCAATTATGAACGCCACCTGCCCAAGGGCATTCAGACCGCCAACGTCATCGAATCACTGCGTCGCGCTGCCGAAATCTTCGAGCCACACGGTTTAGTGATGGTGCTCGAAGCCCTCAGCGACACACCCGACCTATTCCTGCGGCACCCCGGCCAGACCTATATGATTTGCAAAGCAGTGGACAGCCCTTCGTGCAAATATCTGTTCGACCTGTGGCACATGCAGCGCAACGATGGCCACCTCATCAAAAATATCGAGTTGTGTTGGGACGAAATTGGCTACTTCCAAATCGGCGACGAGCCAGGCCGCAACGAACCGACTACCGGCGAAATCAACTTTAAAAATATCTTCAAATACATCCACAGCCGCGGCTACGACGGCATCCTCGGAATGGAGCATGGCAACTCCAGCGAAGGCAAAGACGGCGAAGTGGCAGTCATAAAAGCATACGAGGAAGTGGATAATTTTTAGGGCAGCTGTTGGCCGGGAAAATGCCGAATGGCATTTACTGCTGGCGCAAATTTTCCTTTTTATACTACTGGCCATTAGCTTTTGCAGCCAATGGCTATTAAAGCCAACAGCAAATTTCATAAGGACGAAACCTCGCGTTCTACATTATAAAAACAAGGTTCGCCCAGTTTTCTATGCCCATTTTGGGGTATCTGAAAATCATTCCTTAAATTGGGCTTTCTGAAACCCCACTCCATGAGAAAGCATTGGAAACTGATACCCGCCGACGAAGTGGAGGTGCACCAACTTCACGAGGCTCTCCACATCCACCCCGTATTCTGCCGGTTGCTGGTGCAACGGGGCATTAAAACCTTTGACGAAGCGAAAGCTTTTTTCCGCCCGGAACTCAGCCAGCTCCACGACCCTTTTCTGATGAAAGACATGGACAAGGCCGTCACCCGGCTACAGCTCGCCATCCGCGAAAAGGAGCGCATCCTGCTTTACGGCGACTACGACGTGGACGGCACTACTTCCGTGGCGCTGATGTATTCCTTCCTTTCAAGCCGCCACGCCAATCTCGATTATTACATCCCCGACCGGCACAAAGAGGGCTATGGCGTAAGCATGCAAGGCGTGGACTATGCCCGCCAGAGTGGCGTGACACTCATCATCGCCATGGACTGTGGCATTCAGGCCACCGGCCCCGTGGCCAAAGCCAAAGCAGCAGGCACCGACTTCATCATCTGCGACCACCACTTGCCAGGCACTGGTCTGCCTTGGGCCGCTGCCGTGCTCGACCCCAAAAGGGAGGACTGCGGCTACCCCTTCAAAGAACTCAGCGGCTGTGGCGTGGCGTTCAAGCTGGCTCAGGCTTTTTTAATAGAAAACAAAGAGCCGGAGGAGGAGCTTTGGCAACTACTCGATTTACTGGCACTCAGTATCGCCGCCGACATTGTGCCGATGACGGGCGAAAACCGGGTGCTCGCCTACTTCGGTTTGCAAGAACTAAACAGGACAAAACGCCCCGGCCTGAAAGCACTCATCGAACAGAGCGGCAGGCCGCTGCCACTTTCCATCAGCGACGCGGTGTTTGGCCTCGCTCCGCTCATCAACGCGGCAGGGCGGCTGGCCGACGCCCAACAGGCAGTGCGCCTCCTCCTTTCCGGGGATAAATACGTGGCCACTGACAATGCCCGCGTGCTCACTCATCGCAATAAATTACGAAAGGAGTTTGACCAAAATATTTTGAGCGAAGCGAAAAAACAATTTGAAGCCCGGAAGGGCTGGGAAGACCTGCGTAGCATCGTGCTTTTTCAGGAAAACTGGCACCAGGGGGTCATCGGAATAGCAGCGGCGCGGATGGTGGAGCATTTCCACCGGCCAGCCATTTTGCTCACCGAATCAAACGGGTTTGCCGTCGGCTCGGCCCGCTCTGTGCCGGGGTTCAACATTTACGCTCCCATCAAAGTCTGCGAAGATTTGCTCATCAATTTTGGGGGCCACGACCACGCAGCCGGCCTCACCCTGCCCATCGAGGCGGTGCCGGAGTTTACCCGCCGTTTCGAAGAGGCTGTCAGGGAGCGCATCACCGAGGAGCAACGCATCCCTGAGGTGGGCGTCTCTGCACTGCTCGACCTGAAAGACATCACCCTTCATTTTTGGAAAGTGCTCAACCAGTTCGCCCCGTTCGGCCCAGGCAACCGCAGCCCAATATTTGTGACAAAAAATGTAGTGGATTCAGGTTTCTCCCGAGTGCTGAAAGACAACCACCTGCGGCTCGCCATACAGCAAGATGGCTCACCCCCTGTTTATGGCATTGCCTTCGGCCAGGCCGGAGCCCTTGCAAAAATTTCAAAAAAGAAGCCTTTCCATGTGGCTTATAAACTGGAAGAAAACCACTGGCAGGGAGAGACCACCCTCCGCATGGTGGTGAAAGATTTGTGGATATAATAAAGAACGTGTCGTAAATAAAAGGCCGGTTTAGGAACGCGCGCAAAATAACTTGGTAAGTTTTGCACAAGCCAATTCACCGGGTGACTCGAAGTCACCCGGTGAATTCGCCAGGTTGTTTTGCGCACGTTCCTTAGCTCGACTTTAGCCATTTGAGCAACCCCGGTTATCAACAAACAAAAGTGCCGGGTTAGCGAGGGTTTTAGTTTTTGGATGTCGGTAGAAAATACCGACATTCAAAAAC